>NZ_JAYGHD010000291.1:0-63580 GCF_034932245.1 Nostoc sp. UHCC 0251 | reverse complement strand
CTGTGAGCAGGAACCAGAATTCCCTTCTGCCAACTGAGCCTCCTGCCCGACGCTCGCGGACTCGCTAACGCTGCGCTATCTGCCTTTCTTGATAAAAGTTCTCTAGCTCTCATTTGTAGTTTTACTGCCTCTCGTCTTAATTCGGCAAACCATCTACTCGCATCAAATCCAATTCCCGTTCAAATATTTCATCAATTGGCAACATTTGACCATCAACAGTCATAAATTTATGGTCTTTTGTTGCCCGAATCAATGAACCATCTTCTAAACAATACTCAAACACCTCTTGTTGTCCGCGATCGTGCCACTGTGCTACAGGTTGCGTGTAAATATTTCCATTATTATCAATGCTGTACACAGTACATTCAATGCGTTTTTCTACAATTTTTCCAAGTGGCAACAATCCATATTCTACTGTCAATATTTCCGTGTCATAGCTTAAACAATATTCAGCAAACTTTAACATTTGCTCAAATAATTCATCCGCAACTTTTTTCTGAACACCATTTTTCGCTGCGCCATCCACGAACTTTTCTCGCTGCTTTTGCATCTCAGAAACTTTCTTTTTACCCATCGCCCGCCGCAGCAAGTCAGCTTGTCCTAAAGAATATCCAGCCATATCCTGAGCAATTTTCATGATTTGCTCTTGATAGACCATAATCCCATAAGTTTCGTCTAATATTGGTTCCAGAGTTTGGTGTTGATAATCAATCTTTTCTCGGCCATGTTTGCGGTTAATAAATTTAGGTATCAGTCCCGCATCTAATGGCCCCGGTCGATAAAGTGCCAAAATCGAAGAAATATCTTCTATATTAGAAGGCTTCAAATCTCGTACAATCTGACGCATTCCAGAAGATTCTAATTGAAATATTCCTTCTAACTCACCTGCTTCTAATAACTCATAAGTTTTTTGGACATCTTTTGGTAGACTGCTATGTTCACCTTTAGCTAATATCCTTTGGGCTTTTCTTTCCTGGCGGGGAATTTCATCAGGATCAACCCGATATCCTCTTGTTTCTTGAATCAAATCAACAGTCTTTTGAATCAGCGTCAGGTTCCGTAAACCCAGAAAGTCCATTTTCAATAAACCCATTGATTCCAAGTCTTCCATGAAATATTGGGTAATTACAGAACCGTCATTATTCTTCTGTAGCGGCACAATTTCATCAAGTGGATCGGCAGAAATTACCACGCCTGCTGCATGAACACCAAATGTTTTATTAGTTCCTTCAATTCGCATCGCCATATCAAGCCAATGGCGAACATGGGGTTCTTTATCATATTTGTCTTTAAACTCTGGTTCTGGAGTTTTATCGGAAACCATCACCTTGAGTTTCGTTGGTTTCCCTCGCACCACAGGAATTAATTTCGCCATTTTGTCAGCTTCCCCATAGGGAATATTCAATACTCTGGCGACATCTTTCAAAACTGCTTTAGAAGTTAGACGGTTAAAAGTAATAATTTGGGCAACTCTGTCTGCACCATATTTCTCAGTTACATATTCAATAACTTTATCCCGTTGTTCAATACAGAAATCTGTATCAATATCAGGCATTGATTTCCGTTCTGGGTTCAAAAAGCGCTCAAATAGTAACCCATGATGTACAGGATCAATGTTAGTAATTCGCATTGCATAGGCAACTAACGAACCAGCTGCCGAACCCCGACCTGGCCCCACAGGAATATTATTATCCCTAGCAAATTTGATGTAGTCCCATACAACTAAAAAGTATTTGGAAAAACCCATCTGCTGAATCATTTTCAGTTCGTATTCCAATCTTTCTTTATAGACGGAATCAACTTCCTGACGAGATTTGCGATTTAAGCGTTCTAAAAGTCCACTCCATGCAACATCTTCGGCGTAAGTATCAGCAGTATGACCGGAAGGAATAGGGGGAGTAGGAATCTGAGGCTCACCCATAATATGGTAAGGCTCGACTTTATCGGCCACTTCTTCAGTAGTGGCTACAGCTTCGGCAATTACATCATCCGGTAAATGATCACGAAATAGCTGCTGCATCTCCTCACCAGATTTGAGATATTCAGTGCCGCTATAACGCATTCGCTTATCTTCAATAATTAGCTTCCCTGTCTGAATACATAGCAAAGCATCGTGGGCTTCAACATCAAAACAAGAAATAAAATGAGAATCATTAGTAGCAACAATTTTAATGCCTAGCTCCCTAGCAATTTTCACTATTTCAACATTAACAATCCGGTCTTCTTGGGAGCCGTGGTCTTGAATTTCTAGATAATAATCATCACCAAATACATCTTTATACCACTGAGCAACTTTCCGGGCTGCATCTGGTCTATTACTGAGAATCGCTTGGGGAATTTCTCCACCCAAACAAGCACTGGTGACAATCAAGCCTTCATGATATTGTTTGAGTAAATCTTTATTAATACAAGGACGAGAAAAAATCCCTTTGCCTTGAACACCTTTCAGGTGAGAAATTGTGGTTATTTTAACTAAATTTTTGTAACCTTTGGTATTTTTAGCTAAAACAACTTGATGATATTTGGGACGGCGTTCTTGTTTTTCAATATCGCCGTTAATTACATACATTTCATTGCCGATAATCGGCTTAATATTTTGACTACGGCAGATTTTTATCAGTTCAACGGCTCCATACATGACACCATGATCGGTAAGAGCGATCGCTTTCATTCCCAGTGCGATCGCTTGATTCACCAACTCTGGTAGCTGACTTGCTCCATCAAGTAGACTGTAGTCACTGTGAATATGTAAAGGGACAAAGGACATAAGCATCTCCAACCACAAGCCAAGATATCTCTAGGGGCCTACCTTGTGGTATACCCTTTCAAGCCAGATTTTGCAAAGCAACGGAATATTACATTAGCAGTTTTTACCCAAAATTAAAGCTGTTCTTTTTCCGAAATTGTCACTGTCATCAGTGTTGTTTTAATAGTTACAGCAGTTAATCAGCATCTAACTAATGAGTCAAAAAGAGAGTACTACTTCGCCTGAAACCAAAGCTCGCCCTTGGTGGCAGCGTATCCCTCTCACATTGCAAATTCTCATCGCCCTAGTAGCCGCAGTCAGTGTTGGAATTGCCCTTGGTGGGGGGAATCCCAATCCCAGCAATGCCACCTTAATCAACAATTTAGCAATTCCGGCTGAATTGGTGCTAAAGGCTCTCCGCGCCCTAGCTACGCCGTTGATTCTGGTAGCGGTGCTGCATACTTTAATGACTACGAATATCCCTGGTACAGTCGGACGGCGACTGGCAGTGCTACTTTTAACTAACACTACTGTAGCTATTTTAGTGGGGCTTTTCGTAGCAAATGTTCTGCGTCCGGGGACTTGGGGCAATGTAGCCACCTCAACAAGTACAGAAATAACTACTCAGAGTCTTGATCCTTGGGGAATACTCAAAGATGCTGTACCGGAAGCTGTCCTTAAGCCATTAGTTGATAATAATGTTATTCAACTAATTGTGATTGCCTTGAGTTTTGGCATCGTCCTGCGGGGATTAAAATCTGAACAAATTGCCCAAGGTAAAAACGCATACCAGCCGATAGAGGATGTCATCGGGATTTTGTTTGAAGCGGTAGTCGGTGTCCTCAACTGGGTAATTGCCTTAGTACCTTTCGCAGTCTTTGGGATTGTTGCTAAAACAGTTGCTATGCAAGGTTTTGCACCGTTTAAATCTTTGGGCGCATTTATCGTGGCAGTGCTGTTAGCACTGGCATTGCAGGCGTGCTACTATCTCACCAGAGTAAAATTTGGTTCTTGGGTACACCCGCTAAAATTCTTAGCTGGTGGTTCTGATGCTTTTTTGACAGCTTTCTCAACTTCTTCCTCTGCGGCGGCAATGCCCATAACCTTTGAGGTTTTGCAAACAAAAGTCGGTTTAAGGGAATCTTCTGCTGCCTTGGGAGCATTAGTAGGAGCAAATTTTAACAATGATGGTACTGCCCTTTATGAAGCAATGTCTGCGTTGTATATTTCTCAACTAATTGGGCAACATCTGAGTTTGGGACAGCAGTTAATTGTCATCCTTACCTCGATTTTTGCATCCGTAGGTGCGGCGAATATTCCTAATGCTGGACTGGTAACGATGACACTGGTGTTCACTTCTGTGGGCTTACCTACCCAATATATTGCTTTGCTAGTTACCATAGACTGGTTTTTGGATCGCTGCCGCACTGCGATTAATGTCATGGGAGACATGACTGTTAGTGCTTTACTTGACGGTAAAAAGCCTCGTTCTGTAGACGAGGCTTAGTTTTACGGCTTTTCAAGTAGCTAATGTTGTTGAGGCCCTTTGGCATCACATTCTTTAGTCCAGCAACGTTCTAGAAGTCGAAGACGCCAGATCAATGCAAAGCGTTGGGGATTCCATACTAATTTCGTATCGTGACTAAATAAAGGCTGGTTCAGATACTGCCAAAGGGGAAATTGAATTTTGGTGTGTTTTGGAGTCATAAGAACAACAAATATTATAAAAGTTTAGTGGCCATCTTTGGCAGTTTGTCTAGCAATTGCCTAATACTGTTTTTCTAGTTAAAGGCTACACTGCGTTTTTACAATTGTCCTGGTGGCAATTGCTGAATTTCAGGAAGTGAATTTATGTTGTTTCCGCTTTAATACTGAAATTGCCCATACCACTTTTCTGATTTCACATCTCGTGATAAGTCATCCTATTTCACGGTATTCCTGGTATAGATACCTTTGTAGAAGCGTAGATTTGTACGCTCCTATAGTCAATTCATCTGTTGCAAAACTTTTGGAAGCGATCGCATTGCTATCCATAATTTTAACTTGGGAGTCTGTTAGTAAATCGGGTAGTGTGGCATTGAGGTATCGAATTATAGCTTGCAAAAAAAATGTATTTTCTGTTACTAACTGTGAATTTATAGTTAATTTAACGAGAAGCCTGATTCTACGATAATTATTGATTTTTTAGAGGAGCAAGGTCTTGCTCCCCGATTTTAATATTAGACGCTAGTGAAATTAGCGGCAGTGAGCGTTGTGGTACTGATGCCAGCCAGCGTTGCCAAGATTTCATCAGTAGCAGTCACTATGATATTGTTACCAGTGAAACTTAGTTGATTGAAAGTCAGACCGCCAGACAAGCCAATCAAATCGTTGCTCTTGCAGAAGTCGGTAATAATATCAGTACCTTCTCCAGCAGCGAAGACAAATTTATCCTTGCCATTACCACCTGTGAGGATATCGCTACCAAGACCACCGCACAAAAGGTCGTTAGCATTGCCGCCATTGAGGGTGTCTTTGCCATTATCACCGTAAAGTTTGTCTTTACCATTGCCGCCATTGAGGTAGTCATTACCAGGAGTGCCGTGGAGGAAATCATTGCCGTTGCCACCAAAAAGGCGATCGCCCACTTGGATAGTAACTTTAGCAGTGCTGGTGAGTTGACCATCAGTGATGGTGTAGTTGAAACTGGCCGCACCACTAAACCCGCAATTTGGGGTAAATACGATGAAATCATCTGCCGAGTTGTTGGGAGTACCGTTATTTCTCAGCACCGCAGTACCGTTGGTTGCATCAGTGACATCATTGATACTGAGACTGGTGCTATCGATGTCGCGATCGTTAGCCAGCAGGGTATTAGCTTGAATGTTCACAGCAGTATTTTTGGCAGCGGTAACAATATCATTGACAGCAAGGGGTGCATCATTGACTGGCTTAACTTCCACGTTGAAATTACCAGTAACGGTGCCGCCATTGCCGTCACTGACAGTGTATGTAAAGCTGTCAGTGCCTTTATAGTTAGCGTTGGGGGTGTAGATAAAGTAGTCGTCGCTGGCATCTTTTAGAGTGTCGTTGTCGTTGAAGGTCAGTGCGCCGTTGGCAGGACTGGTGAAGCCACTAATGGTTAAAACATCGCCATCAATATCTTTTGTATATCTACTTACAATGGTGCTAGCAAAGATGTTAACAGCAGTATCTTCTTTGGTGATAGCCTTAGCCCCAAAGCCAAAGATGACGTAGCTCTCTCCAGCATATTTTGCGCCGATAATCAGGTCATCAAAGCCGTCGCCATTGGTGTCTCCAGCACTGCTGACTGAGTTGCCTGAATTGTCACGTTCATCGATGCCGTTGATCACGAAGCCGTTGCTTCCGTCTAGAGATGAGAGATTGAGGCTAGCTCCAAAGCCGCTGCTGCTGCCAAACACCACGTAACTCTCTCCAGGAGAGAAAAACTGATCGGCCCCGATAATTACGTCGTCGAAGCCGTCACCGTTGAAGTCTCCAGCACTACTAACGGAGAAGCCTGAAGTGTCTTGTGCATCAATGCCGTTGATTACGAAGCCGTTACTGCCGTCTAGGGATGAGAGATTGAGGCTAGCTCCAAAGCCGTTGCTGCTGCCAAACACCACGTAACTCTCCCCAGCACGGAATTGGTCATTGGGGGAGGCACGGTATGCGCCGATAATCAGGTCATCAAAGCCATCACCATTGAAGTCTCCGGCATTGCTGACGGAGGAGCCTGAATTGTCCCCCTCATCAATGCCGTTGATTACGAAGCCATTGCTGCCATCTAGGGAGGAGAGATTGAGGCTAGCTCCAAAGCCGCTGCTGCTGCCAAACACCACGTAGCTCTCCCCAGCATCAGACTTGCCGTTGGGGTCGGCATTCTTTGCCCCAATAATCAGGTCATCAAAGCCATCACCGTTGATGTCTCCGGCACTGCTGACTGAGTTACCTGAAAAGTCATACGCATCAATGCCGTTGATGGCAAAGCCATTAGTGCCGTTGAGGGTAGAGAGGTTGAGTTGGGCATTAAAACCGCTCTTGTTGCCAAACACCACGTAGCTCTCCCCAGCAACTAACTCGCCGTTGGGATCGGCATTCACTGCCCCAATAATCAGGTCATCAAAGCCGTCACCATTGAAGTCTCCGGCACTGCTAACTGAGTCGCCTGAATAGTCACCCTGAGCAATGCCGTTGATTACGAAGCCGTTGCTGCCGTCTAGGGACGAGAGATTGAGGCTAGCTCCAAAGCCTTTGCTGCTGCCAAGCACCACGTAGCTCTCGCCAGCAGATAACTGACCGTTGGGGTCGGCACCACTTACCCCGATAATCAGGTCATCAAAGCCGTCACTGTTAAAGTCTCCGGCACTGCTGACTGAGTTGCCTGAGTAGCCAGTCTCGTCAAAGCCGTTGATTACAAAGCCATTGCTGCCATCTAGGGATGAAAGTTGAAGGTTAGCACCAAAGCCACTGCTGCTGCCAAACACTACATACTTCTCCCCCGCGCCTCTTGTCGCAATAATTAGGTCATCAAAGCCGTCACTGTTGAAGTCTCCGGCATTACTGACGGAGGAACCTGAATTGTCATTTGCGTTAATACCGTTGAGGACAAAGCCGTTGCTGCCGTTGAAGTCAGATAAATTGATAGCAGAAATCAAGGTGGGTGGGTCATTCACCCCGTTGATGGTCAGATTGACGCTAGCTGTACTGGTAAAACTGCGATCGCTAATAGTATAGGTGAAGCGATCGCTGCCGATTTCACCTATACCCAAAGTTTCAAATTGAGCGTTGGGATCGTAAGTAAAAGTACCATCAGCATTGAGAGTCAGTAAAGCACCAGAACTTAGGGTAATAGGAGCGCCAACAGTCACCGTATTACCATTGACATTTGTCACCACTAAGGGGTTGCTATCTGGGTCGCTGTCGTTGGCTAAGACTGAAATGTTAACGGGCGTGGCTTCGTCGGTGGTAGCCGTATCGATACCTGCAACTGGAGGCTGATTAGGATCTGTAGTAGTCGCAAAGCCAAAAATGACGTATCTCTCTCCATTCGACGAAACTGGGCCGTTTGAGGAAACAGTTGCCCCGATACTCAGGTCATCAAAGCCATCGCCATTGATATCTCCAGCACTGCTGACGGAGGCACCTGAGTAACCAACTACATCAATACCCTTAATTACGAAGCCGTTGCTGCCATTGAGATCGGAGAGTTCGAGAACCCTTCCAAAACCACTATTGCTGCCAAACACTACGTAGCTTTCCCCAGCATATAACTTGCCGTTGCTGTTGGCAAAAGGTGCCCCAATAATCAGGTCATCAAAGCCGTCACCGTTGAAGTCTCCGGCATTGCTAACGGAGGAACCTGATCTGCCCCCTTGATCAATGCCGTTAATTACGAAGCCGTTGCTACCGTCTAGGGACGAGAGATCGAGGCTAGCTCCAAAGCCGCTGCTGCTGCCAAATACTACGTAGCTCTCCCCAGCATCATACTTGCCGTTGGGGGAGGCAAAAAGTGCCCCAATAATCAGGTCATCAAAGCCGTCACCATTGAAGTCTCCGGCATTGCTGACGGAGGAACCTAAGCGGTCACCTCGATTAATACCGTTGATTACGAAGCCGTTGCTGCCATCTAGGGACGAGAGGTTGAGGTTAGCTTCAAAGCCACTGCTGCTGCCGAACACCACATAGCTCTTCCCAGCAAGTAACTTGCCGTTGGGGGAGGCACTAGATGCCCCAATAATCAAGTCGTCGATGCCGTCGCCGTTGATATCTCCGCCATTGCTAACGGAGACGCCTGAGCCATCCCCCTGATCAATGCCGTTGATTACAAAGCCGTTGCTGCCGTCTAGGGATGAGAGATTGAGGGCTGAGCCAAAGCCACTGCTCTTGCCAAATACTACGTAGCTCTCCCCAGCAGATTGCCGACCATTGGGAGAGGCACTAGATGCTCCAATAATCAGGTCGTCGATGCCGTCGCCGTTGATATCTCCGCCACTGCTAACAGAGCCGCCTGAGCTATCCCCCTGATCAATGCCGTTGATCACAAAGCCGTTGCTGCCGTCTAGGGACGGGAGAGAGAGGACTGAACCAAAGCCACTGCTCTTGCCAAACACTACGTAGCTCTCCCCAGCAGATTGCTGGCCGTTGGGGTTGGCAAAAGGCGCTCCAATAATCAGGTCGTCGATGCCGTCGCCGTTGATATCTCCGCCACTGCTAACAGAGCCGCCTGAGCTATCCCCCTGATCAATGCCGTTGATCACAAAGCCGTTGCTGCCGTCTAGGGACGGGAGAGAGAGGACTGAACCAAAGCCACTGCTCTTGCCAAACACTACGTAGCTTTCCCCAGCAGATTGCTGATCTTTGGAGTAGGCATAAGGTGCCTGGATAATTAGGTCGTCGAAGCCGTCGCCGTTGATATCTCCGGCACTGCTTTTGGAGAAGCCTAGGTTAGAGCCAGCGATCGCAAAACCATTTTTGCCATCAAGGTCAGAAAGGTTGAAAACTGCTGGATTAGTTGTCATTGTTGTTGATTCCTCTGAATTATTGGTTTTGATCCGATCCCACCGTTATCACCCGCCGAATTTCGTCGCTGCGAAATCCGATCGCCATTGGACGACGTACTCCCAAAAGTGCTACTACGTCGTACAATTCCAGCACTACCCCCTCCATTTGCAGGGAATGGACAATATCGCCTCTTCTCAGGTCAATCACTAGTAACCCACAGCGAGGCTCAACGTTTTTCTGTTGCAATTTCTCGTCTAGAGGTAAGCCGCTAAAGGTCTTGTTATGCCTGGGTTGAGAAATTCCCACTACCGCAAAGTCGCCATAAAATGCACAACCGCGCAGATATCCCGGACAGAAGGCGACTGGCTCAAACACTCCCCGCTTTAAATCGACAAAGCCAAACTCTCCCGCACCTGAATTGAGCAGCCAGAGTTTTTCCTGATGCCACCGAGGGGAGTGAGGCATAGAAAGCCCCTGCAACACGATTTCATTACTTTCTACGTCAATGACACAGCCGCCATTTGCCCGATGCTCCCGCCAGCCTTCTCCCACATCAGACTGGCTGACGGCAGTGACGTATTTCGGTTTTCCTTGCTGCATTGCCAACCCATTCAGGTGACATCTATCTTCCGCAGCTAGCTTGCTGATAAAGGTTGGTTGCCATAAGGGAACGAAACTGTGGGTTTCACTGACTGTTCCCAAACAGCTAAATAGGGTATTGACAAATACTAATCTTTGTGATTTTAAATCTTTTTCTTCTGCTCTACTCAAAGCGATGTCGTGAATATCCAAATCTCCCGTCACATAACTCATCTGGGGCAAATAAAGAGCATCGTAGCTTTGGTGGTTTTGTCCAGGTTGGATGATGTTTTCAAATCGCCACAGTTGGTAAAGGGAACTCATGTAGAGACTGTTGCCATTGGCATACAACCCCATGCACCGCTCAAAGCTACGTTCAAATACAGATAATTTGCCGTTTGATTGCAAGCCGATGAAGAATAACTTCCCTGCTTGATAGGTAGTGAAGGACAAACTCAGGTTTTGCTCATACAGCCAAGCGGTAAATTGGCGAGAAGCATTGATTTCTAGAGATGGTTTGTTAATGGTGCTGTCATTAGGATTCACTTGGCTTAGACTCCTGATAACCTGGTATTCGGTCGGTAATAATTTCGCCGCAGAGCACGATGCTCCTACTCTTGGATGTAAGCTAGACAATGCACCAGCAAAAGTAGTTCCGTCATCTGCTCAGAGCGATCGCACTCGATATATTTCATAGCCAATGGTTCCTCATTTCAGAAATCTACCAGAGTATTGTCGGAGACCCTCTAAAAATAATAGATGGTTTTGTAACACAATAGTATCTTGTGTGTAATCTAAAATTAGCCCTTTTAAGGTGTATTGATATTCTGTGTTTCTGGGCTAGAATCTGATTCTGTTGAGACATAGTGCTTTCTTTCGTTCAAACACTTTCCTTAGTAAGATTTCTATTCTCCACACAATAGATTTTCACCATTGAGCAAACTACAAATCAAGCCATTACATAAGACCTTGAAATGGCTAGTTCTAGATAAAATCTTGGTATTCTAAATAGTCAAGTACTTGGTTAACACATTGCCCAATGGTGAATTTATCAGTTTGACAGATAATTTCTGGATTTAATGGTTCTTCATAAGGATCGGAGATGCCAGTAAAATGTTTTATTTGTCCTAACTTGGCTTTAGCGTAAAGTCCTTTTACATCACGGAATTCACAAACTGCAAGTGGGGCTTTTATATAAACTTCTACAAAATTAGTAGTTGTCTGTTTGAGTTGATCTCGAATTTCACGGTAGGGGCTGATTGCAGCAACAATCGTTATTATGCCATTGCGACTGAGTAAGTTAGCAACAAAGCCAATACGACGCACATTTGTATCTCGGTCTTGTTTGCTAAAACCCAACTCTTGTGAAAGATGGGCGCGAACGACATCACCATCTAAGACTTCAACTAGGTAATTTCGCTTTTGCAATTTTTGGGCTACACCATGAGCGATAGTTGTTTTACCAGCGCCACTTAACCCTGTCAGCCAGAGAATTGCACCTTGCTGTTTCATGCTTGATTTATTCCAATCAAATTATGTGATGGTTCATTCTTAATAAGGTATCGCTTCCAAACCACTCAGAGCAGTAGCAATCTCTTTTTACGATCGCGGAATATATTTTCGCCGATTGTGAAAACATATTGGCTTAATAGCAAAAATTTCCTTGGGCGTACTCTGATCTCGACAAAAAATTGGGACGGGCAAGAAGCCCATCCCATAATCAAAAAGATAATTGTTCTAATCACCCAACTTGCTACTTATCAAAAACTAACTCTTTTTAAGCACAAAAGGCTAAAAGATTGTATTTGGCTATGCTTGACCTAAGTCCGCTGGTCTGACTTTTTATAATCATTAATGTGGACTCCTATATCTATTGCTTTTATATTGCAACCTATGTACGACAACAGCGCATAGATAAAGACAATTATGCCCAGCATCTCTAGCACCTCTTCTATAGTCGTTATGAAGGTATAAACGATGTTATTTTGAGTGTAGTAAGATTCATAATATCCGCCTACCAATTCACTACCAATTGCACCTGCTACATAAATTGTTCCAGCAATAAAAAACAAGCGTCGTGTCTTGCTAGGAAGAGTAGTGACAAATCGCCCAAACACTACCAAAAACCCGATTACGAAGATAGCACCCAAAATAACCCAAGCGTAGTAAAGAAAACCACTAGTATTGAATGTCCTTCGCAGTAGCGGAGTTACTCTTTCATGAAAACCGATCAATTCCTCTAAGGAAAAACCAGCAAAGACTATTGACAATCTTCTCCATGACAAGAAATTTTTCTTTTTAGCTAGCTTCTGAGCTTGGAAAATGATCTCTAGCAGAATGGAACAAAATAGTAAAGCTCCCGCAGAGTAAATTGTAGGAATATTTTCCTCGCTGTTGAGGTCGAATAGAAGTCTAAAGGTATCCCTGCCAGGGAAGTCAGGTAGATGGTAGACATTGTAATTAGCAATGAGACTGAGAAGAACAAGGCTTAATACTACACCAAGCAGTAATTTGAGGGTTTTTTTGGCAGAAAGATAGATTTTCAATTTATGCGATGATTGCAACGCTGCGCTCGCATCTTCTGGTTTTATAGAACTCGTTGACTCGACGACAGATATCTGATTTCTCCTACCATTGTCTGAACATGACTTGTTTTTTAGGATTTTGTGTCGCTCTGGCAATACAACGTGTGACATGAAGTACTCAATAGTTTGCTGCTTAACAAAACCATGCATTGCCAGAATTTCTCCCAATTGCTCACCACTCAACTTTTGTGTCTTGAGTGCTGTGTCTAATTCATCTGGAGTGATTAGTTCAGCTTCAACTAAATATGTCCCAAGCGGCTTAAGTTCAAAACTTTGCGCGTTTATTCTTCTATTCAATAGTATCTCCTTATTTCCACTAGCTAAATGCAATAAATATTTTGGTTGATTTACGAAATATTACAAGTACCCACAACATCAAATTTTAATATTTTCACAACCTTATCTTAATCATATTTTTTATGAACTAAATTATTTAATAATTAAGTGTAAAATCATGCTGAAAAAGTATGAACTTATTATGTAGATCAGTCATTTATGCAGTCGCTTTTATTTCTAAACGTATTAAATACAAGTTTTATTTAATGGTTTCTAGTTAACAAAAAAAAGAATCCACCTACACATGAGGGTGAGAGGTGGATTTATTAGATGTGTAAACATCTAGCGCAATTGATTGTATCTCTAGCAGACAGAGTAAGTAGCAAAAATGCTGCTAGAGTTGCATTGCAGGATAATCTCCTAATTTAGAGAGTACCTATAAAGAGTTAGTAATGAGTGCCAGTTTTGCGATGGTTAATGGCAGTAACAGCATCAGGCTTGAGTAACTTACCTTCATCCACAGTTGCATACACAACCCAATGGTCGCCACATTCCATACGTTGATTGACTGAGCATTCTAGATATGCTAAAGCGTCGGTGAGGACGGTACAGCCGTTATCTGCAACTGCTGTACTAAAGTTGGCAAATCGGTCTTCTCCAGGCGCGAAAGATTTACGGAAATGCTTCATGTAGTCTTGGTGATTGCCTTCAGGTAGAATATTTAAGGCAAACTTACCGCCTGGATACATCAAAGATTCGATCGCTCGATCTTTGGCGATCGCAACAGTTAGTCCAGGTGGGTTAAAGGTGGCTTGAGAAACCCAAGCGCCTAGCATTGCGGTAGACACTTCTCCAAGTTTCGCTGTGATCACGCATACGGAACCAACGATGCGACCAACAGCTTGTTCCACTGGAGTAGCCGCTTGTTGTGGTACGCGTACCTTTTTAGCCTTTTTCAGTGCTTGGGCAAAGTCTGTACCTAGTTCTTCACAGAACTTGAGAGTGACATCATCAGGCTTAAACTTCACCTTCAAGGTATCAAAGCCAAAGCGATATCCAGCATCCCGGAGTTTACCTTCAATTAAGTCAAATGCTTCGCCACTCCAGCCATAAGAACCAAAAACCCCAGCGAGTTTGCTGTTGTCACCACTCGATAGCACAATTCCTAAAGCAGTATGAATGGGAGTTGGCGCATGACCACCGATGGTAGGAGAACCAATGATAAAACCCTCTGACTGTGCTAAGTTGATGCGAATTTCATCAGGGGTAGCAAATTCGCAGTTAATCGATTTGACTGCGACTCCACCTTTAGTTAACCCCAGAGCGATCGCTTGTGCTAAAGTCGCCGTATTGCCGTAAGCTGAAGCGTAAAGTAAGGCAACAGAAATCTCGCGATCGTTGTGAGAACGGCTCCACTCTGCATAAGCTTTGGTGAGTTCGATTAAGCTGGTGCGTACTAAGGGGCCGTGACCCACAGCATACATTCTCACCTGCAAATCTGATATTTTCTCTAAAGCTGCTTGCACATGAGGAATTTGGGGAGCCATCAGGCAGTTAAAGTAATAACGCTGGTCTTCTTTAAGCGCTTCCCAGTTATCATCAAACAGTTCATCACCACAGAGATGAGTTGCAAATAACTTATCTGTGTAGAGAATTTGGGTTTGCTGATCGTAGGTACAAAGTCCTTCTGGCCAGCGTGGACTGGGAGTGGGTAAGAATTTTAAAACATGACCCTTGCCTAAATCCAGAGTTTCTTTCCCCCGCATCACCAAGACTTTCAAATCCTGATCTAGGAAAGCAGCACGCAAATTGTTCGCACCGGGAAGAGAACAAACAAAAGTTACCTGTGGTGCCAGTTCTAAAATTGCTTTGAGGGTGGCAACTCGATTGGGACTAAAATGACCCAGGATTATATAATCCAAATTTTGTAAATCTAAAGTCTGCCGCAATGCCTCTAAATAAATTTCGGTAAAGCTTTCTGGCGGTGGATCAATAAGTGCGGTTTTATCAGCTTCAATTAAATAGCAATTGGAGGTAGTACCTCTTTCAAGTGCGTATTCAATTTCAAACCGCAGACGTGACCAACTACGTGCTTTGATCGCCTTAGTATTTGTAGCAATTGGTAGAACTTGGACGTCGCGTGGCTTGGAATTGGTCATAGCTGTTAAATAAAGAATGGGGAATCGGGAATCGGGAATCGGGAATCGGGAATCGGGAATCGGGAATCGAGAATGGAGAATGGGAAATGAGCAAAGACTTGTACAAGTTCTTCTCTGCTCATAAGCTCCCCTGCGTATTTATTCCCTACTCCCTACTCCCCACTCCCCATTCCCTATTTCTTAGTAGTAATTTCCTACTTTGCGATGGCGAACGGCTGTCAATCCATCGTTTTTGGAGACACGACCTTCTTGGACGGTGCAATATAAAATCCAGTGGTCGCTGCATTCCATGCTGCTTTGGATTTCACATTCTATGTATGCCAGAGCATCAGTTAGAATTGGGGAACCGTTTTTCGCGGTTTGAGTTTTTACCCCAGCAAAGCGGTCAGCACCAGGATGCAAGCGCTTGAGGAAGTGTTTTTTGAGTTCTTGATAATTGCCTTCTTCCAAAACGTTGAGGACGAAGCGATCGCCTACTTGCATTAAGGAATCAATGGCGCGGTCTTTGGCAACGGCAATTGTTAATCCCAAGGGTTGCAAACTCGCTTGCGTTACCCAGGATGCCAGCATTGCACTTGAGACATCATCTTTTTTAGTAGTGACTATATATAGTCCACTGCTAATCCGACCTAATGCCTTTTCCATGTTGACATCAAGGGACTTGATTTGCTTGATGTTGCGATCGCGCACCAGCAATTGTCCGATGTCTTTACCCGCTTCTTCACACAACTGGAATGTAGATGCGTTGGGAACTTCTTTAATCCGAATGGGTGGGAAAGCTTCTTTGATGCCAGAGTCAAGAAATTGTCTGCGGAGTGTATCAATGGGTTCATCATCCCCACCGTAACATTCAAACAGCCCAATCAATTGCTTGTTCTTGGCGACAGCTAGCACTGAACTGATGCTAGCTTGGGCGGCGGCGGAAGTAGTCGGGGGCATACCAATAATAATGCCAGATGCTCTCCCGGCTAGTTCTTGAATTTCTTGGCTCTCAGCAGTACTCAGATCCAGTACTTCTACGCCAATGCCAGTTTTTAGTATACCTTCGGCAATTGCGTGACCAAGGCGTTCGCCGTACCCGTAATCTGAAACAAAAAACAAGCCAACTGTTGTTTCTGCTTTAGCTTGCTTTTGGCTCCAATTTTCGTAGCACCCGGTTAAAACATCTAAATGATGGTATAATAGCGGCCCGTGACCGTTAGCGATAATATTAATCTTCCCAAGATCACCCATCCGCTTCATTGCATTCAGCAGCGAACGAGCGTTAGGGCCCATCAAGCAGTCGTAGTAAAATCTAAAGTCAGCTTCGATCGCCTCTAAATCTTCATCAAAGGTGCGATCGTCACAAAAATGCATCCCAAAAGCATCACAGGTGTAGAGAATTTGGGTTTTGCGGTCAAAGCTAAAGATTGTATCCGGCCAGTGCAGGTTAGGCGCACTCACGAATTCCATTTCGTGTCCCTTACCTATATCTATGCGATCGCCGGTTTTGACAACTCGCTTAGAAAATGGATCGTGGACTAAGCCTTCTAAAAACTGAAGCGCAACTTTTGAGGCTAAAACGGTAGCTCTAGGAGCTAACTGAAGAACATCTTCCACCAAGCCGCTATGGTCTGGCTCTGTGTGGCTGACAATTATGTAATCAATTGTTTTAGGGTTAACAAGACCTTTTAGAGTCTCTAAATACAGATCACGAAACTTCTGGTGAGAAGTATCGATCAAAACTGTTTGTTCACCCCTAATTAGATATGAATTGTAGGTTGTGCCGTTTTGCAGTCCGAATTCGATATCGAAGCGATCGCGATCCCAATCAAGAGAGCGAATCGCCGTTGTATTAGGGGCAATTTCTACAGTTTGTATAGTTAGCCGATGTTGAACGTTCTCTGCGATCGCTACCATTATTCGTCTCCGAGCGCAAATTAACAGGTTTTTCTTCTGCCCCCATTGTCCCTATTATTTTTTTTTTAAGTTGTAATGAATATCAGTTTTTGCAAAAATTATCTTGTATCAATTATTACTGTTTATTGGCAAGAAATTTAACTCAAAAAATCTACTTAATATTAATTTATTACTCTATCTTTACTGAGTTTTTAATTATGCTGTTTATTTGTTCTTGTTTTAATTTATAAATATCATGCTCATCATATTAGTTGATGATAAAAAGATAAAAAAATAATCATATATCTAAGATAATCCAAATTGAATACCTAAAAAAAAAGTAGGAAAAGTAGGAAAAGTGGGAAAAGTAAGAAAAATTAGGCAACTTTTTTACATATTTGAAATATGTATCAAATAAGCTGTTAATGCTGTTGTTCAAATAGGTATTACAAATATTCTTGTCTGAACCAAGAATATTTACGCGTAAAATATAAATTTTATGTAAAGCTAAAGAAACAGATGTGTTTTTACAGATAATCAAAGTAAAGTGTCTGAAACGAGACGAATAAAAAGAACCAAGGCTGTATATCTTTTTGTGCTCGGTCAAGTAGAAACTAGCGTAAAAATCATTTTTAAAGTTTCGATGAAAGACCGTAAAAATACGAATAATCTAATAATTTTAGTGATACAGTTTTATTATTATTGACCTTAGGCATTAATCAAGACAACGCCAAGAAATTATTTTCATCTAGCCATAAGGCTAGAATTCTGCATACTTAATACTTGTTATTCAGTTAAAGATATATTACTGGATATATGCCGTAGGAAGTATAGAGGCGTGAATAGACATAACAATGCCAAAAATTGACTATGTGAAAGGTTATCGTTTATGGGATGCCGATTGAAAGTCTTTCTTAATGAAGAAGAAAAGCTGACATTAGAAGAGTTAAGAAAAGCCAAAGATGTTCCTCAGCGTACCAAGGATCGTGCTCAAGTTTTACTGCTGAATGCTCGCGGCTTAAAAAATGAGCATATTGCTAAAGGTTTGAACTGGGCAATTTCAACAGTACGTCAAACCCTTCATCGTTGGGAAAAAATGGGTTTAGCAGGCCTATGGGATGCTCCTGGTCGAGGGGGAAAACCCCGATATTCGGAATCAGATTTGCTTTATCTAGAAAATTGTTTGGCTCAAGAACCCAAAACTTATAACTCTAAGCAGTTAGCAAAAAAACTGGCATCTGAGCGTCAAGTAAACTTGAGTGCAGATCGATTACGACGGGTACTTAAAAAAAGGGGAAGGAGATTTGGAAGCACACGCAAACAACCCCAGGAACAGAATAATTAACCCGAATCGACAAACCTCTCCCAAACCTGAACGAAAGTTCAAGTCTGGGAGTGGGAGAGCAATGGTTTTGCGTAATAAAACAAAATCCACCTAAACATTAAACTGTTTGGTGGACTTGTTATTTATTTTTAGTGGATCCGAGCAGAGTCGAACTGCTGTCCAAATTGGGTATTGACCCCCCGCTCATTCACAGGTTTAGCCTTTCTGACCCTCAAGGCGGGAATCGTTCATTATCCCGAACGTAGGATGCTCTGATTTAATCTTAGCTAACAAGCCAACCAGAGAACGCTTGCTAGAGCATCCGTTGGGGGTTGGTCTTCAGTCCTTAACGGAGTCAAACTAAAGACGCTCGAACCTGTAAGAGGTTTTTAGGCAGCTGCTACTAGAGCAGGCTTACGAGCAAAGCTAACGATGTTATTCGCATTTACTTTTTGTTTGAGCCTTTGATTTGCGAGAGGAGACTCACTCTCGACCTGAATCACAGAGCAGCGTTCGCCAACCTGTCGAAACCGTGACGGACCCATGCGCTTCATACTTCAATTATAATACTCAATTTTGGAAATGTGTTACTGACAAAAAATTTTTGTTTCATGCCAGTACTGCTGAGAAACACAGGGTATCTTTATAGGAGCTTGGCTGTAGACCATCAGTGTAGTTGGCGCATAAGGTGATGTCTTGGTAGCCATTTTCTCGTAAACACATAATAAACTCGTCACGTCCAAACCAATGTAGAGGAAAATTTTGTAATTCTGTGGCAACAAGTTTGCCCTCTTTCCACTTTTCGTAGCGAATCACAGTCGTATTCAGTTGATTTAGCCAGTCTATCCGAGATGTGGATTGCAAGAGGATTGTTGATCCATCAGGGCAGTTGATTGGCGAGCGCTGCTTAAGAAGATTCTCTGTCTTAAAATCTTCAATAGGTAATTCCAAATCGATAAAGATTCGCCCTTGTGGTTCCAGGTGTCGAGCAAAAGCTTGCAATGCAGCCACAGCAGCAGTTCGCTTTTCTAGCAGCATGAACGAGCCGAAAGAAACTGCAATCGCACTAAATTTACCAGGAATGTCCAGATTTTCTACACAACCTTGATGCAGAACAGGATTTAAATTTCTATCAGTACAATGTTTTCTACAAGCAGCCAGCATATCCGTTGAACTATCAATACCCTCAACATTGATACCAGCTTCTAGCAGTGGGATAAGTAGTCGTCCCGTCCCAACCATCGCCTCCAAAATTCTGCCACCAATTGAAGAAAGATGTCTGATGTAGTATGGAATATCTGGGTAATCTCCATCAAGGGGCTTGGTTATTTCATAAAACTCAGTACATAATGGCCCATATGCCGTCAATGTCATCTATAAAAAGTCCCAAATACTAAAAATAGCCAATTGCTAATTATTTTAAGATTAGCAATTGGCTAAATGTTACAATGCACTACAAATAAATAATTAGTATATCTTAAGTTAGTGCTTCAGCACCGCCTACAACCTCAAGAAGTTCTTGGGTAATTGCAGCTTGTCGGGCTTTGTTGTAAGACAGGGTGAGAGTATTGATCAATTCACCAGCATTTTCACTGGCATTACTCATGGCTGTCATCCGCGCAGCTAGTTCACTAGCCGCTGATTCTTGGAGCGCTCGCAATAGTTGGTTACTCAGATACAGGGGCAATAGAGAATCAAGAATCTGCACTGGATCTTGCTCAAAAATCATATCAGGAGCCAACGGGCGGACTTGGCTAGCCACTTTTTCGCGTTCTACTTCAAATTTACCACCACGGGTTGTCAAGCGGAAGATTTCGTCATCCCCTGCTTCTAGACCTTGCGGATCGAGGGGCAGTAAGGTTTGTATCACAGGACGGGAGCTAACCAAGGAAAGGAATCTGGTATAGATTAATTCGATGCGGTCAACTTCTTCGGAAAGGAACAAGGAAAGTAGTTGATCGGCAATCTGGTTGGCTTCGGCTGCGGTAGGAATTTGCTCTAAGCCGCTGTAGGTAGCATCGATGGGCTGATCGCGGCGTTGAAAGTACTGCGTAGATTTGCGTCCGACGAGCACAAATTTATAGTTTAAACCTTCTGCCGTAATTTCCTTGGCGCGGTTCTCTGCACGACGGATAACGTTATTATTGTAGCCGCCGCATAAACCGCGATCGCCTGAAATTACCAACAACCCGACTGACTTAACTTCTCTTTTTTTCAGCAGTGGCAGGTTTGCTTCTTCAAAGCGCAAACGGCTTTGTAAACCATACAATACTTGTGCCAAGCGATCGGCAAAGGGGCGAGTCGCTAGCACTTGTTCTTGCGCCCGGCGCACTCTAGCCGCAGCTACGAGACGCATGGCTTCTGTAATTTTTTTGGTGTTTTTGACCGACTGAATGCGATCGCGTATTGCTTTTAGATTGGCCATATTCTTGTCCTTAGTCCTTAGTCATTTGTCATTTGTCCTTTGTCACTAGTCATTAGTTATTTACCAATGACTAATGACTAATGACTGATGACTAATTACGCTGCTGCTTTGAAGGTCTTCTTGTATTCGGTAAGTGCTTCTTTCAAGGCAGCTTCTTCTGCATCACCTAGTGCTTTGGAGCTTCTTACTCCTTCGGCATACTGGGTTTTACCAGTCTTTAAGTACTCCCGCAGACCTTGGGTAAAGGTTGTGACTTTATCAACAGGTACATCATCTAAGTAGCCATTGATACCAGCGTAAAGAATTGCTACTTGCTCGTATACCGAGAGTGGCGAATTTTGTGGCTGCTTGAGGAGTTCGCGTAAGCGTTGACCCCGTGCCAACTGGTCTTGAGTGGCTTTATCTAAGTCAGAAGCAAATTGTGCGAAGGCTTGCAAGTCGTCAAATTGGGCTAGTTCCAATTTAATCTTACCGGCAACTTTTTTCATTGCCTTGGTTTGCGCCGCAGAACCCACGCGGGATACAGAAATACCTGGGTTCACAGCTGGACGAATACCAGCGTTGAACAAGTCAGAAGATAGGAATATCTGACCATCGGTAATAGAAATTACGTTGGTGGGGATGTATGCTGAAACGTCACCAGCTTGGGTTTCGATGATTGGTAGGGCGGTCATACTGCCTTTACCTAATTCATCACTCAGCTTTGCGGCTCTTTCTAATAAGCGGGAGTGAATGTAGAATACATCTCCGGGGTAAGCTTCGCGTCCGGGTGGGCGACGTAGCAACAGTGACATTTGGCGATAAGCTTGGGCTTGTTTGGAAAGATCATCATAAATTACCAGGGTAGCTTTGCCTTTGTACATAAAGTACTCAGCAATAGTTGCGCCTGTGTAAGGAGCTAGGTATTGTAATGTTGCTGGTTCACTCGCACTAGCTGCAACGACGATGGTGTAATCCATTGCGCCTTTTTCTTGCAATGTCTGCACCACGTTAGCTACGGTGGAAGCCTTTTGACCGATCGCAACGTATACACAAATTACATCTTCTTCTTTTTGGTTGATGATTGTGTCGATTGCGATCGCAGTTTTACCGGTTTGGCGATCGCCAATAATCAATTCCCGTTGTCCACGACCGATGGGAATCATTGAGTCAATAGCTGTAATCCCAGTTTGCATGGGTTCGTGTACTGACCGACGAGCAATGATACCAGGTGCTGGAGATTCAATCAAACGGCTTTCTGAGGATTTGATGTCTCCCTTACCATCGATGGGGCGACCCAAAGCGTCTACAACTCTTCCAATTAAAGCTTCTCCTACTGGAATCTGAGCAATTCTACCAGTAGCGGTTACAGAGCTACCTTCTTGAATTTCTAGCCCTTCACCCATAAGCACCGCGCCCACGTTGTCTTCTTCTAAGTTCTGGGCGATACCAATTGTGCCATCTTCAAATTCTAAGAGTTCCCCAGCCATAGCCTTTTCCAGACCATAAATCCGGGCAATACCGTCACCTACTTGTAGGACAGTACCAACGTTAGCAACTTTGACCTCTTGATCGTATTGCTCGATTTGTTGTTGGATAATGCTGCTAATTTCGTCAGGTCTAATTGATATGCTCATGTGTCTATCTTGTTTGCTTTCGAGACGGGAAAATTCAATAGTTAGGAGTGATGAGTTAAGAGTGATGAGTTAAGAGCGATGAGTTAAAAAAGCAAAGGTTAAAAGTTAAAAGTCAAAATAAATTATTGTTTACTTAACTCCTAACTCCTAACTTTTAACTCCTAACTCCTAACTTCTAACTCCTAACTTTCTAGCTGTTAGTTAAGCGCAATGAAAGGCGACGCAATTGACCCCGGATACTGGCATCAATTACCTGCGAACCTACTTTAATGATCACACCACCAATTAACTCGCTGTCTACCCTGGTTTCTAGTTCTACCTGGCGAGCATTACTGATGGCAATAACCTTTTGGATGATTGCCTGCTGTTGAGCTTCTGTGAGGGGAACGGCTGAAATTACTTCCGCTAATACGGTTTGATTCAGCTGCCGCAACAGCGCCAGATATTGTTGAAAAATAGATTCCAAGAATGCAATGCGGCGTTTGTCTACTAATATCAACAAAAAGTTGCGTAAGTAGGGGTTAGAGCCTTCACCGAGTATTTGTTTGATGAGAGCTTTTTTGTTCTCAGCCTGAATAAATGGGTTGCTGAAGAAGTTGTGTAGCTGTTTGTCTGCTCTGAGCAGTCCCAGGAAAGTACGCGCATCTTCCCCGAACTCTTCTGTCAAATTTTTCGATTGCGCTATTGACAAAAGTGCCTGTGCGTAAGGTTGGGCTACTTCGGCTGCCGCTACCTGACTTGTCATACATTGCCTCCCAGTTGTGCGATGCTGCGATCAATTAAACCTTGTTGAGCATCGTCAGCAATCCCGCCTTTGAGTTGTGATTCGACTTTCTGCAATGCTAGTGTAGCAACTCGTTGCCGTAGTTGAGCGATCGCTCGCTCTGTTTCGGTGTTTAAATCTGCTGCTGCTGTTTGTTTCAAGCGTTCTACGTCTTGCGCTGCCTTCGCTAACAAGGCTTCTTTCGTCTTTTGAGCGTTTTCTACGGCCGATTGGCGAATACGTTCTGCTTCTGCTTGAGATTGCTTCAACTGCTCTTGCGCTTGGGAAAGGGCAGTCTTTGCCTCTTTTAAGCGCCCTTCTGCTTCCTGAATTGCGGTGGCAATATTGGATTGTCGCTCGTTCAGGATATTGCTTAAAACTTTACGTCCGAAGTAGAATAGTATGCCAACCAGAATCGCTAGATTGATCAGATTGGTTTCAAAAATGTCTAGGTTTAGACCGAAACCACCTTCTCCTGCGCCTTCTGCCAATTCAGAGTGAACAGCGTTCGCTTCTGCGGCAAGTAATAAGAATGTCCCCATGATACCCATTTACAAGTGCGCTGCTCGCTTGCTAATACGTTGTATTTTTCCCAAGGGAAGGAAATTTAAGTATCTTTTCCCTGTAAGGAAATTAAGTATCTTTCCCCAGAAGGGAAAAAGTGCCTTTTTTTGACACTTAAATTTTGCGCTCTGGACTAGGGCCCAGCTGCGCGTATGCTTTCACAGAGCCAGTTTAGTTAGCTTATCTAACTGGAGTTGGCCCCAATAGTTTTTCTAGAATCTGCCTGCTTAGAGCATCAACTTGTTGCTCTAAGGTGCGAAAAGCTTCTTGCTTTTGTTGTTCTATTTCAACAGAAGCTTGTTCTCGTTGAGACTGAGCTTCTTTTTGGGCTTCAGCGATTTTCTCGGCAGTAATTTTCTTAGCTTCAAGTTGAGCTGCTTCTACGGTAGCTTGCGATTGTCTGCGAGCGTCTGCGAGTTGTTGCTCATATTCGGTAGCCAAGCGTTCGGCTTTAGCCAAGCTCTCTTTCGCCTCAAGGGTATTCGTTCGGATATAACTATCGCGATCGTCTAGTACCTTGGTCAGTGGCTTATAGAAAATTGCATTCAACAAAGCTGCTAATAGCAGGAATTGCAATGCCATGAAGGGCAAGGTAGCATCGAAATCAAACATTTGTCTCCTCTTTGGCTGGAGTAGCAGTTTTCATGGCTAGCAACATCATCCAACCTTTCATATTTTAGAGACCCATAGCCAACAAGGGTCAAGTAATTTTGGATTTTAGATTTGCAATTTTGGATTAACACTAACCCAAGGTTATGTTCTTCTGGGCGTTTTAGATTGATGATTTGAGATTTGCTCCACCAATCAGCTTCGGCACATGTACCGAAAACTCTTGATAATCCAAAATCCAAAATCTAAAATCACATTAGTAATGACTAAATACCTAAAACCTCTTAGATTGTAGAGGCGTGATGATTCACGTCTCCACACTCACAAAAATTCTCAGGTATTAACCGAAAGGATTAGCAAACAGCAATACCAGGGCAATTACTAGGCCATAGATAGTCAAGGATTCCATGAATGCCAAGGTTAATAGCAGAGTACCGCGAATTTTTCCTTCTGCTTCAGGTTGACGAGCAATACCTTCTACTGCTTGTCCAGCAGCGTTACCTTGACCAATACCAGGGCCAATTGCAGCTAAACCAATCGCTAAAGCAGCAGCGAGAACTGAAGCAGCCTGAACTAATGGATCCATGTTGATTTTCCTTGCTTTGATTACAAAACTAACAGAAGTACGTTAACGATTAGAGACGTGGTTTTCACGCTGCACATGAGTTCATTTGATCGCGCTTTGCGATGTTTTGAGCGAATATGCTCTTGGAACTGTGCTATCAACTGAGAAGTTTAATGCTCCTCATGTTCATCTCCGCCATGTCCCTCCATTGCCTCATGAATGTATGCTCCGGCTAGGGTGGCGAAAACCAGAGCTTGAATGGCACTGGTAAATAAACCCAAGGCCATTACAGGCAGAGGTACAAATAGAGGAACTAGCAGTACCAAAACCGCGACTACCAACTCATCCGCCAAAATATTACCAAATAGCCGGAAACTTAGGGAGAGGGGCTTGGTGAAATCTTCTAGAATTGCGATCGGCAACAAAACGGGTGTTGGCTCTATATATTTCTTAAAGTAGCCTAAACCCCGTTTGCTAAAACCTGCGTAAAAGTACGCTAAGGAAGTTAGCAATGCCAATGCAACAGTCGTATTGATGTCATTGGTGGGAGCTGCCAATTCACCCGAAGGTAGCCTGATGAGCTTCCAGGGAATTAGTGCGCCTGACCAGTTCGATACGAAAATAAACAAGAACAATGTGCCAATAAATGGCACCCAAGGGCGGTACTCTTTCTCACCAAGTTGGTTTTTTGCCAAATCACGAATAAATTCTAAGGCATATTCC
The DNA here is from genome assembly GCF_034932245.1 of Nostoc sp. UHCC 0251. NCBI lineage: Bacteria > Bacillati > Cyanobacteriota > Cyanophyceae > Nostocales > Nostocaceae > Nostoc > Nostoc sp. UHCC 0251. The sequence continues at coordinate 38,264 of NZ_JAYGHD010000291.1, read as the reverse complement.
ATCAAATTCTGGATGCCCTTGGGAATTCTTTGTGCGTTTCGAGTAGCAGCTATTGAAGCCACTACTAGAATACTAATCACAAACCATGAGGTGAGAAAAACTTGCCCATGAATTTTAAGATTGCCCAACTGCCAATAGAAATGATGACCTACTTCTAATGCGGCGAGGGGAAAAGAATTAAAGGCGTTTAAGACACTAAGCATTTGCATTCTTCAAGCTTTTTCCCCAACGAGCGAGGATGGGATTACTATCTTTAGTGAGCCTGACTTTTTAAGAATCAGGAATGAACGCAATTTGCACCATATAGACGAGGAGCGTGGCTTTGTAAGTTAGAAATCCCAAAAAAATGGGCAGAATCTGTAGCTCACGCCATTGAGTTGCCACGATCATCACTCCAATAAACAGAGCAAAACGAGTTTTGCTCAGACTGGTTTTTTCACTACCAAGCTGCTCAACGTCTCTAGCCAACATTTTTAAGTAAACCACACCTGTACACGCCCCAATTAAATAATTTAGGGCAATGTTTAAGGAATAAAAAATCCACACAGAGATAAAAATAACCCCCGTCAAGACAAGCGTGATTACCAATAATCGCTGGAAGAGTTGATGGAACTCTTGCATGGAGTTACCTGATTCTGTGTCTCCAGAACCAGTTTTAGCATCTTGTTGCGTTGTCGGAGTGGGCGCAATTGATTCGTCTGACAAGCTCACGGGACTTGAAACCAGTACAGTTAAATATGATGACTGCACATTCAGTCAGCTGAATCATATCACGATCCGGTAACAATACTTTAGGAAAAAACAATTAACTTCTTGTCAACGTTACATAGTCAGTAAGATCGCGCTCACAGAAGCGAGAGAGCGCCTGATGATGTGAGAGAGCGAGGGATTGAATAATCAATAATTGTTGCCTGAAAATTCAAAATTTCTTCCAATTCCAGTTTTTTTTAAGTGAATAATTCTCCTCCAAAGTCGTTACATAACATCTTGCTGTTTGAATTAAGTCGGTGTCAATAAAATCAACTGGTGCTTGAGGAGCGTATGAACGTGTCGCAAATCAAAAATCGTAGAGTAGCGGCAAGTCATTAAACATCGCACCACTGCTGAATTTCAGAAAACTTCAACTTTTAAGATATCAAATACCCGTTTCTTGGGCACTTTCCTAATTTACATTAATTTGCCAAAATTGGTGATGGGCGATCGCTCCTCAGGACGAGTATAAATTGACAAATCTTAACTTAGTATCAACGTGAAGTGTAATTAAACAGGTGTCAATAAAATCAACTGCTGCTGAAGAAGCGTTCTTACCCCATCCAATCCCAGTTGCACACCTGCTAAAATATCTGCCACTGTTGAATTAGCATCACATTTTTGCATAAATTCAAACTCTGCTACAGATAAATTAACAATCTGGTAATCGTAATTAAAGAAACATTGGCTGGGAAATCCTTCAAGACAAGGATTAAGTTCGGGAATGGCTGCCAGTAGGGCGTTATCGTCTGACCAGTCGGACTTAATTAAGGGAGGACGACCAAGGAAAAATTCGTAATGAGTTACTTCTGGATCTAGTAATTCTATCAGGCGGTAAACCTGGCGATCGCTCAAATCTTTTGCCCGTTCTACTAACTCTGGTGCTTTACCTAAAAGTCTCTGCAAATCCCAGAAACTCGGATTCGAGAAACCAATAAACTCCAATCCCGAAGCATCTATTAATTCAAACAGCGTCTCAGTGTTGTAGTCAATTTCCTGGGGATGTACGTACATATCCGCAAAGTTTTCATCTTTGTGGTTTTCTAATGACCAACGCTGTTTATCGTATTTGACAATTCGGTTATTTTCTGGTAGTGAAGCAAATATTTGTCGTCCGACTTGGACACCATCGCGGTAGTCGCCTTTTTTGTCACCTTGAAGAAGTGCGATCGCTTTTTGCATGAGTTGAATTTCCCAGCGTCCCAACTCCCCATACACAAAAATGTGCATTAACCCACCTTGGGCTAACTTTTTCGCCAAAGCTTGAATACCACGAATGGGATCGGAGGTATGATGCAAAACACCAACACAGTTGATTAAATCAAACTCACCCGGTAACTGTTCCACATCAAACAAGCTGAGGTGATGAAATTCAACGCGGGTTGCCCCTGAACGCTGACAACGTTCTTTTGCTACATCCAAAGCGCCAGTACTGAGGTCAATTCCCACAACAGAAGCTTGAGGATTAAGGTGAACTAAGTACTCTGTACTCACACCAGTGCCGCAACCTGCATCTAAAATCCGAATATCTTGCCTTTGGGGTTTTTGACCTGTGCAGAAGTTATGAGCGGCTAGCCAATTCCAGCGCCAGTTGTAGCCTGGGGGTGGTTCATCCAACAAAGCTTCTGGCGGAAAGGGGTAGGTATTGTAGAGTTTGGCAACAGCAGCACTAACAGTTTGGGAATCGGACATGATGACTAAATTTTGGGGCAATCTGAGTTTATCGAATATTTGTTGCTCATAGCTAAGAAGTTTTACCACCTGTTTGCAAGAAGAGGAAGGAGATGGTTGTATACTCTACAGTAAGATTAAAATGATTGAGCGAGTTCTGGAAGCCTACGATGAATTGGCAATCAACTCAATTCAAAAGAAACTTAGACGTAGTGATGAAATCGACTATTCTAAAATTGACAAATACCTTGATCGTGCTATCTATCTAAATGACGATGTAATTTATGTTGAATGGATGGATCTGCCGCGTTCGACGCTACGCTATGAAAGTACTGACCTTGTAAATTTGTATTGCTATATTCTGGATGAGATTATAGAACAGTTAAATAGCGATGTGCCAGATAACATTAAAGAACGCATTCAAGATATACGCTTTCTTTCTCAACGTTTTAAGGAAGATTATCTTACTAGCAACCAATCGATTTTTGGGAAAGATACCTTTGAAGAGACTATTAGTATTCTCAAAGAAGCGCTAGATAAAATAGATAAAAATACTTACTACAAGGATGCTGACTATTGGGGAATTTACGAAGCTATTGAAATATTTCTCTACGGTGAGATAAATCCTGAGCAAGGTGATGGTGAATTCTGGGGAGTGCATGGATTTTCCCTGATTTGGGAGGATATGTGCAACACTTATTTCTTTAAAGAACACCGCGACGAAATTTGCTATGCGGATACAGACATACCTCTGAAAGGGTATCAGAACTCAAAAAGAGAAGGAGAAGATAAAGATCGAGTCGGAAATCGCAAAGCTAATGGTGGAACTGCATACTGGAATCAATGGGTTTACTGTAAAACCTTGAAAATTTCCAATAATTCAGGGAAAGTCGCACAAAAAACAGAAAAATTTGAATGGGACGAACTGTTTTGTATTGAATTTGATTTAAATGAGAGAAAATTCAATTTATCATCTAGATCGAATGAGATTGAGAAACTAAGTGAAATTAAAATACTACGGCGTTTTATCCGCCCTGATTTAGTTTTAGAAGGTAAGACTACAACAGAAAACTATAATTTTCAAGAGGGTAAAACTATAAAAATAATTGATTATAAAAATGTACCACTGGAGTTTTATAAGAATAAACAACTGTCTCCAAAGTCAGCCAAAAAATATAGAGATGATCTAGTTAAACAACTTACATACGAATATGCTCTACAGAAAACACATAATATTTCTGCAAATGAGTTTTTTATTCCCTATTATTATGACGTAGTACCATCTGAACCATTGGGTGAATTAGAACCAGAGCTAAACCTTAAAGGTATAACAGTCTTTAGGGCAAACTTCTCTTTAATACAAACTATTTATTTAGAAGATAAATTATGAATTTGAAGCAAAATATAATTGGTACTTGTTCAGTAGATGAAGACTTTGAGAGCGCTTACGTTCCGTTTATTTCATTTGCTAACGATGGGCAAAAGAAGGCTATAGAGAATTATATGTTTACGCAAGTAGATGAATTTTTTCAAAAAATATATCCTGCTGGTGTCATCCGAACTCAATTATCGTATTCAAAACTTATTACAGAAGAAGATTTTAAAGATTTCAACAAAGTAAAAATAAGCTATTTTTATGAAAACTTATTTTATGACTTAGAACGAGGCTCTAATGGTAAATTAGAATTAAAAATTAAATGGAGCATAACTTTTGATGAAAGATGCACTCCAATTCAACTAGCAAATCTTTCTCCAAATTACCGTGGGTATGAACATAAACTGTCTTCTAAAGACGTGAAAAGTCGAAAATACGGTGTTATAGAAATTAATAAAATACCAGTATTTTACTATATTTACTTTACGATTAAAGAAATATTAGATGTAGCTAAACAAATAAAAACATAATTGAAATTTTATCTATAATCATCAGATAAAGGAATTGCCATTATGATGGAACATTTATCACCAGGAAAAGGAGGTCGTCATCGGCAAACAATTTAAGATATAGTCCAATCTTCTAAACGCAAATTAGGAACTCTCTCAAAGTCTTTCCGGTTGCGGGTTACTAAAATCCCATTCACTGACAATGTAATTGCCGCAATGCGTAAATCTTGAGTACCAATGCGGATTCTTTGACGAATCAAGTCTTCGTAACAATTAATAGCATACTCGTCAAATGCTAGCGATCGGACATTTTTGAAAAATTCTAAAGTAGCCTGTAGTTTTGTGTAAGCTAATAGCAATGCATCAGATGAAGAAGCCTTTCTGATTACATTAAACCTCCCACGCAGTTGTTCTTCAACTGTAATTATTTTTATGGCAATGTCTTCAGAATTTACTGCATTAATACGCTGTGTAACAACTGGATGCATCTGTTGAAAAAGTGAGACGTGATCCGTATCAAGTATCCATAAAGTCACTTAGTTTCATCCTCTGCATCAAGTTGCCGATAATATCCCTCCATTTGTGCGTCAAGTTCACGACGATCAGCTTCTATATATGCCAGCATCTCGTCAAATTGAGGATCATCCTTAAACATACCCGCAAATTTCATCCAAGGATGTTCGGTTTGGGGAGGTTCAATTTCCAAAGTTACTATTTCTGGTTCTCGTTCTTGTAAAAGTTTAATTAGTTTCTCTAGTGCTTCTTTTTTAGTCACACCAAAGCCTTTAAAATCTGGCAAGCCTAGCACTGTCGCACTAACTCCACCATCTGGTTGATTTTCAATCAGCACATCATAATTTAACTTGGGTGCAATATTGTTAGGATAAGTTTTAACAGTTAAGTTCATAATATTTCCAACCTGAAAGTTTTATATTGATTATAACTGCTGACCTACTTACTGTTTTGTGATGACTACAAACCTTTAGGAATTTACACTGCCTTACTTAATATATGGTTGATTCTTATCATATTGTCTTTTGCGATCGCACCAATGATTTACAACCAATCAGAGTTTAATTTACGCTGTGAATGGGGGCCACAAGGTGTTGCTCAACTCGCTCCCATCAGTGATGTAGTTGTAATAGTTGACGTTCTTTCTTTTTCTACTTGTGTAGAAATTGCCACCAACAACGGCGCAATCATTTTTCCTTACGCATATAAAGATGAATCAGCTATAGATTATGCCAAGTCAGTGCAAGCAGAGTTGGCAAGTCATAGACAACGTTGGACTACAACAGGATATTCCCTTTCGCCAAAATCGGTAGCTCAAATTCCTGCTGGAACTAGACTAGTTTTACCTTCACCTAATGGTTCTTTTCTGACTTTACATACAGGGAATACACCAACTTTGGCTGGTTGCTTGCGAAATTGCCAAGCTGTAGCGCAGTTTGCTCAAAAGTATGGTGATAAAATCGCTGTAATTCCTGCCGGTGAAAGATGGAAAGAAGATGGTAGCCTCCGCCCTGCATTTGAAGATTTAATTGGTGCTGGGGCAATTCTTAGTTATTTACACGGCAGTTTATCACCAGAAGCTGAAGTTGCTGTGACAACATTTCAGGCTTTTCAGCAGGATTTATTGGGGTACTTGAAAAAATGCAGTTCGGCTAAAGAGTTGATTGAAAAAGGTTTTGAGTCAGATGTTGAACTGTCCCCCGCCTACAATGTTAGTGATTGCGTGCCTTTGCTTACTGATAATGCTTATGTAAACTCTAGACTACAAACTTAATCAAAGGTCGCATTGATTAGTTTGGCAATACTTTGCATTATTTATAAATTCTTGCAAATTTCTCAAGGGAATTATCTGAAATGATGACCCCCCCTGCACCTCAGCCATGATGTAAGCAAATTTTTGCCCGCGATAATACTGGTCACGCCCAACTTTGCTTACATACCGGGACTTCTGAAAGTCATTAGCAATATTAGAATTATAAATATTTTGTAACAATTTCACTGCTTTGGCATTTTTTGTGGTGAATTTGATGCTTGAGTCACCACTCACGGTTATTCCTTCTTTGGTCACTGTTCCATTTTCTTCGGTGACATCAGCATAAAAGTATAATTTTCCTTTTGTTCCCTCGTAGCCGTGGGCTTCGCTGTTGTATCGCAAAGTTGGTAGTTGGGAGCGAGTCTTTGCCCACTTAACAACGGTGTTGATGTTTTGCTCTGGAAGCGCATTTGCAGGAGTGACAGCCAAAATAACTGCGATCGCAGACAGAGTAGCATTGAATAAATAGTTAAATTTACAACTTTTGTTCATAGTATTTTCCCTATATAGAATGCTGATAGCTAAAGCTTAATTCAACGAGATTGAGGAATTATTTGCCATCGGCGTTATTTATGAATATTTAACTTTCAGTAGCAAAAACAACTTAACATCGACTAATGACTACTGTCCACCGACATTACCGTAGGCAATTTGATTTCAACTAAAATTTTGTATAAGTTGTAATAATCAATAGGGTGGACACAGCCACAAATATCAAAATAAAGGTTTTCGGCATCAGTAGACCGTGCCTGACCTACCACTGAGTTACAAAACTTAAATTTTGTTTCAGCCAAACAAGGGTATGTACTCTTAAGACTGGATGCATCTAAACTACAGGTTCTACACACTTCTTAATAAACCAGCTTTGAGAACGCAAAACGTTTTAATCTAAAAGCTAACCGGGTTAATTTACTGGCAGTTTTGCAGGCAGTACTCTCAAGCTTATAAAGCACAGACACACCGATGTGTCAAGCCTCAAAGCGACCCAGACTTAACACATAAATGATTATGATGGGAGTTTTACAAATCCGATGAGTGTTAAGGCAAGTGGTGGAAGCTCAGTTGCGCGTCCGCAACTATATCAAACCCTAGCTGTAGCGACAATTACCCAAGCCGAGCAGCAAGACCGCTTTTTGGGAAGTGGTGAATTAGATGAACTGGCAAGCTATTTTGCGTCTGGTGCAAAGCGTCTAGAAATTTCCCAGACGCTGACGGATAATGCCGAGATTATTGTATCTCGCGCTGCCAACCGGATTTTTGTCGGTGGTTCGCCAATGGCTTTTTTAGAAAAGCCCAGAGAAGCGGAACTAGTAACTGCTGGTGGTGGTGGTGCTAATGTTCAACAAGGGATGCAACTAGGAACTGTAACCTACGTTGAAAGTCGTGGTGGGTTCCTAGAAAATCTACGATCAATATTTAACTCATCCCCCAGTGGCCCGACACCTCCAGGTTTCAGACCAATTAACATTGCTCGATATGGCCCAAGCAATATGGCCAAGAGCTTGCGGGATTTATCCTGGTTCTTGCGCTACGCTACTTATGCGATCGTTGCTGGCGACCCCAACATCATAGCGGTGAACACACGGGGTTTGCGGGAAATAATTGAAAATGCCTGCTCTGGTGAAGCAACGCTGGTAGCTTTGCAAGAAATCAAAGCCGGAGCGCTTTCCTTTTTCCGCAAAGATGCTGAGGCTACAGAAATTGTGTCTCAGTACATGGATGTTTTGCTAACAGAATTCAAAGCAGCCACACCTTCAACTAAAGTTCGCCAACGCCCCTCTAGCGACCAGCAAGGGTTGGAACTGCCGCAAATTTACTTTAATGCGGCAGAACGACGTCCCAAGTTTGTGATGAAAACTGGGTTATCAAGTAGCGAAAAAAATGAGGTAATCAAAGCGACCTATCGACAAATCTTTGAGCGCGATATTACTCGTGCTTATAGCTTGTCCATATCTGACCTAGAATCCAAGGTGAAAAATGGCGACATCTCCATGAAGGAGTTTGTTCGTCGTCTAGCTAAATCTCCCCTTTACCAAAAACAGTTTTACCAGCCTTTTATTAACAGCCGAGTCATTGAACTAGCTTTCCGTCACATTCTGGGACGGGGCCCAAGTAGCCGCGAAGAAGTACAAAAATACTTCTCGATTGTTTCTAACGGTGGTCTGCCAGCCTTAGTAGATGCCTTAGTAGATTCTGCTGAATACGGCGACTATTTTGGCGAAGAGACAGTACCTTACCTCCGGGGTCTTGGTCAAGAGGCACAAGAATGTCGCAACTGGGGACCGCAGCAAGACCTGTTTAACTACAGTGCGCCTTTCCGCAAGATACCTCAGTTTATAACCACATTTGCTGCTTACGAACAACCACTACCAGACCAACATCCCTATGGTTCTGGAAATGACCCCTTGGAAATTCAGTTTGGGGCGATTTTCCCGAAAGAAACTCGCAACCCCAGCACCAGTCCGGCTCCTTTTGGCAAGGATACCAAGCGCATCCTAATTCACCAAGGGGCAGGGATTAATAACCAAAATAGCAATCCCAAAGCGCGGGGTGAAGCTCCTGGTACCCTTGGTCCCAAGGTGTTCAAGTTAGATCAGCTGCCTGGTACTATTGGTAGAAAAGCTGAAAAAGGTTCTAGCGTCAGATTCTCTGAAAGCTCGACGCAAGCAGTGATTAAAGCTGCTTACCTACAAGTTTTCGGTCGCGATCTTTACGAAGGTCAGCGCCCGAAGGTATTGGAAATCAAGCTGGAAAACGGCGATATCTCTGTACGGGAGTTTATCCGTGCTTTGGCTAAGTCGGATGTATTCCGCAATCTGTACTGGACATCGCTCTATGTTTGTAAAGCGATTGAGTATATTCACCGCCGCTTGTTGGGTCGTCCAACTTATGGTCGTCAAGAACTCAACAAGTACTTTGACATTGCTGCCAAACAAGGCTTTTACGCGGTGGTTGATGCCATTATTGACAGCGTAGAATACACTGAAGCATTTGGTGAAGATACAATTCCTTATGAACGGTATCTGACTCCTGGTGGTGTATCAGGACGACAATTACGCGTTGGTAGCATTCGTGAAGATGTTGCGGCGAAAGTTCAGAAGGAAGTAACGCCAAGCTTTGTGACACTGGGTACAGTCACAGAAAAACGGTCAGAACCAGATGTTCAGTTCCGCGTTAACCAAGGTGTCAGCAAGCAACGCGAACAAACCAAAATCTTCAAGTTGGTGGCGAATAACAGTGACAAAGTTGCAGTGCAAACTTTGATTAGTGCTGCATATCGTCAGATTTTTGAGCGGGATATTGCACCATACATCGCCAAAAACGAATTTACAAAATGGGAAAGCAAGCTGGGGAATGGCGAAATTAGTGTTAAGGAGTTTATTGAAGGTTTGGGTTACTCGAACCTCTACCTGAAAGAATTCTACACACCTTACCCCAACACCAAGGTGATTGAGTTGGGAACCAAACACTTCTTGGGACGTGCGCCATTAGACCAGGCAGAAATCCGCAAGTATAACCAGATTTTGGCTACTCAAGGTATTCGTGCCTTTATTGCTGCTTTGGTAAATAGTGTGGAATATAACCAGGTATTTGGTGAAGATACGGTGCCTTACCGTCGCTTCCCAACTCTACCTGCGGCAAACTTCCCGAATACGGAGAGGCTGTACAATCAGCTTACCAAGCAAAACGATGACGTAGTTGTACCGAGCTTTAAGCCAGTGCAACCGCGTGTAGGAGTTAGCACCGATACATCGCTTTTGACCCAGGCGATCGCAGATATAGCAGCGCAAACAAATGGTCAGCCCTCATTTGCTGAACTGGGTCGTTCCTACAACGATGGGAGCGGACAATCTGTGGAAGTATCTGTGCGTAAACATGCACGCATTTATCGTCTAACAGAAACCACAAACCAAGCTGAAAGACAACAGGCAATTAACGCCATTTACTGTCAAGTTTTGGATGTATTTAGCGGTGAGGTGCCTGATAATTTCCGCCGTACTGACCTAGACAACAAACTCCAGAATGGTGAAATTTCCGTGCGGGAGTTTGTCCGTCAACTAGCTAGTTCTGAAATCTATCGTCAGCGCTTCTTATCACCTTATCCTCATGCCAAGGTGATTGAGTTCCTCTTCCGTCATCTATTGGGGCGTACACCCGCAGATCAGGAAGAAATTCGCCAGTATAACAATCTGCTAGCTGATAGTGGTTTGTCGGCGACTGTAGAAGCAATAGTCGATAGCCCAGAATATAGCCGCTACTTCGGTGAAGATGTTGTACCTTACAACCGCTTCCCAATAGGGAATAGGGAATAGGGAATAGGGAATAGGGAATAGGGAATAGGGAATAGGGAACAGATTATTTACTGTACCCTGCCCCCTATCCCCTTCGTAACCTTTCGTAATATTGCTCTCAGATTGGGACTAAAATCGGGAATTCTGAAAAATAATATTACAAAGTGTTAAGAGCAGTCATAAATGCTCAACAGAATGCCGGAAAATGTTTTGCGGAAGGTAACTGAGTTTAAAAGCTTGTGTACTTGTGTTGACTCAAGAAAACTCGTAACTCATTAGCCGTAGCAGTGATTAAACTGTTGTATCTAAAAGAACGAGAAAACAAACTCAGTGAACCAAATTTAAAGTCGTACCAGTTTAATCAAATCCTGGTTTCATTCGTATTTGGAGGAATCCATTAATGAGTATCGTCACGAAAGCTATCGTGAATGCTGACGCAGAAGCTCGCTACCTCAGCCCTGGTGAATTGGATCGGATCAAATCTTTTGTTGCTAGTGGTGAGCGCCGTGTGCGGATTGCTCAAGTTTTGACAGAAAATCGTGAACGTCTGGTTAAGCAAGCTGGCGATCAACTGTTCCAAAAGCGTCCTGATGTTGTGTCTCCTGGTGGTAACGCTTACGGTCAAGAATTGACCGCTACTTGTCTGCGTGACCTAGATTATTACCTCCGCCTCGTTACCTACGGTATCGTTGCTGGTGATGTTACCCCCATCGAAGAGATTGGTGTTATCGGTGTCCGCGAAATGTACAAGTCCTTAGGAACTCCTATCGATGGTGTTGCTGAAGGTATTCGTGGACTGAAGAATGTAGCTACTACATTGATGTCTGGTGATGATGCTGCTGAAGCTGGTACTTACTTCGACTACTTAGTTGGTGCCCTGCTATAAGGTGATGCTGTTTCTCTGCCGAAACAGAAGTATTGCAATACGGTTGGAAATAAGGAATTAATAACATGGCTCAAGACGCAATTACCGCTGTCATTAACTCCGCAGACGTTCAAGGTAAATACCTAGACTCTTCTGCTTTACAAAAGCTAAAAGGCTACTTTGCCACTGGCGAACTGCGAGTCCGTGCTGCTAGCACCATTAGCGCTAACGCTGCTGCGATCGTTAAAGAAGCTGTAGCAAAATCTTTGCTATACTCTGACATCACCCGTCCCGGTGGCAACATGTACACCACCCGCCGCTATGCAGCTTGCATCCGTGATTTGGACTACTACCTCCGCTATGCCACCTACGCTATGTTAGCTGGCGATCCTTCCATTTTGGATGAGCGTGTATTAAATGGCTTGAAGGAAACCTACAACTCTTTAGGAGTTCCCGTCGGTGCTACTGTACAAGCTATCCAAGCAATCAAGGAAGTAACCGCCAGTTTGGTTGGTTCTGATGCTGGTAAGGAAATGGGCGTTTACTTAGACTATATCTCCTCTGGCTTAAGCTAAGAACTAGTTTGCGCTTAAGAATTTAGGTGCGGCTTTATTAAGGTCTGGAAATCAACCGTGAGTGCTAGAACGTTATATTGCTTATCTTGGTAAATTATCAGTGATGAGTGTTGGTGGTCTAGTATTGATGTTTGATTTCCAGCCTTTGAATGATTAAAAGATTTGCACTCAAGATTTTGAGATAAAAAAGTTTTCACAAGATATACAGGAGATTTTCAAAATATGTCCCGTTTGTTTAAAATTACTGCTCTAGTTCCCAGCCAAACCCGAATTCGTACCCAACGCGAACTCCAAAATACTTACTTCACTAAGTTAGTTCCCTATGAGAACTGGTTCCGTGAACAGCAACGCATTCAAAAAGCAGGCGGCACAATCATCAAGGTAGAACTAGCAACTGGTAAGCAAGGTACTAATGCTGGCTTGTCGTAATTACTGTAGATAAAACATTATTTTAGAGAATTGCTAAGAGGTCAGTAAAGACCTCTTTTTTATGGCTCGAATTTTTGCAAATCAACAATTGAACATATTTAAAAGGCGATACCCACGAGTGTAAAGTGGAACTGGAGCTTTAGGATTCTGTTTATTCTTAGTCTGTTCAACAGTTTCATCAAACACAATTAGCGTTTCCTTACCAACCTTCAGCCAGTCTTCGTAGGGCACACTCATATCTTCTTCAATACCACCAATACTAGGTGCTACCATCGCCCGGTAAGCTTCATTAAATTTTCGACGGAATCGGAAATCTACTGAAATTCTTAAACCTTCAGTTTTCCTTCTTACTGTTTGATGTAATCCACGGGCATCATTAAAATACATTGTGCCGTGTTGTAGTTGTGCTTCCGTGTAGGAGACAACCATCGGAATATCCCGACCTTCATCAAAGTCTGACATCACCTGCATAGCTTGTAGTTCCATCTCGCGGGGCATTTCACCCGCTTCGATGGTTATATTATCGATGTCGCCAAATAGTGGCAAAACCACTACAGTTGCATCGGCAGCAACACCTGCCCAGACATCGCTATGGCACTTTGAGCTAGCGAAGGGCAGACCCAACTTTTTTGCGTCAGTTTTGCCGTACACCATACGAAGATTTACTGGTAAATCCACTGCATCAATCAGGTCATTTGCTCCTAGTTGGTAGAAAGCCTCAGCTACACTCTTTTGAAAAAGGTTAAATGCGAGAGTATGTTCTCGCTTGGGCATTAAAAGACCAGTACCAGTATAGTTCGGCAAAGTATTTCTGGCTTCCAGTAGTCGTTCAAGCATTTCAGCTTCTGAAAGAATGAGAGGACTATTCAAACATGCTGAAATATAACCCGCAGCAGCAATTCTGATTTGCTGAAATAACTCAGGCTTTAATGTGTGTTCAAACAGTAGTCGGTACTGTCGCCTTGTAGCGATTTTATCAGCAAGCTCATCAAAGAAGCGATCGCCAAGCTCAGAAAATGCAATCGCACGTTCATATTTTAAGCGATCGCACACTCTTGATTCTGCTAATGGTTCTTGTAATAACATATCTTCCAGCATTATTCTAAATTATCTAAATAACTCATGTAACCAAAGCCATTTCGTTTCTCAAACGAATCTGACTATTACAAATTAGCAAGATTCTTATCTTTTTACTTCGTAAAATATACTGTTTTATTTCTCTAATTTATCTTGATTCAAAGAGTTGATTTTAACTTTATTAGTAAAGTATAGATGAACTTAAAGCTTATAAATAGAATATAAAGCTGTTATTAGCTAAGTAAGAAGGTAAGTTCATGAAATTAAATATTATTTAACTGTTTATATTTGAAGAAACTAACAAGTTAATAGGCTTCATAGTAGTTTTTCCTTGAAAAGGATAGTTTATAGACTCAAAATTCAAAAGCAAATCAAAATCGGTAAAAACAACATTATCAACATAACGTATTAATTGTTAGAACATATACATCAGGTATTTCAAATCAAACAAACTGATTAAGGCAAACATAAATCAAATATAAATAAATATTTAAAAATGCCAAATGTGAATCATAAAAACTCAACTAAAAACTTATATAATCGCACAGCATCAGAGTGGGTTAGAGGAGAACCTATTTCCCTATCAGACTTTACTGCTCGCCCTATAGTATTAGGGCTTTGTGAGCCTGTTGGTGGATTACGAGTACTTGATATAGGTTGTGGAGAAGGTTATTGCAGCCGAGAATTGCGCCGACGTGGTGCTGCACAAGTACATGGAATAGACCTTTCCCAAGGCATGATTGCAGCCGCAAAGTTGCAAGATGTAGAAGATGCTCTAGGCATTACCTATGAAGTAGGATGTGCTACCAATCTTAAGCAGTTTGATGATGGCGAAATTGACTTAGTTGTTGCAGTATTTTTATTTAACTATTTAACAATTGCTCAGACCCAAGAATGCATGTCAGAAGTTGCACGCATTCTTCGTCCGGGTGGTCGATTTGTCTTTAGCGTTCCCCATCCCTCTTTCCCATATATGCGGAAGGCAGCATATCCTTTTTATTTTCAAGTTGAAGGTACAGGCTACTTCAGCAAGCGAGACCAACAGTTTCCTGGTCGTATTTGGAAACGAGATGGCTCCTGGCTAAATGTCCAATTGATTCACAAAACTCTTGAGGATTACTTTAATGCTCTTAGAATTGCTGGCTTCAATACGATGCCCATTCTACAGGAATTGCGTGTGACTTCAGAACATATCGCAATAGATGAATCATTTTTTAGCCCCTTACTTGATCAACCACTCCATCTAGCCTTACAAATATCACGATGATACAGACACCTTCTTTAGTTAGAAATTCCTTCCGTGAAATAACGGTTAATCATCCTCTATGGAATCATGAGTTTTTAACTCGCTGTCGGGCTGGAAATTTATTTTTACCAGACGTACAGGTACTAGCTGTCCAGATGTACAAATTCTCCAAAGAATTTAATCGTATCTTAGCTAGCATCTTGTCTTGCTGCCAAGATGAAACTAGTCAGTTAGTCATCTTAGAAAACTTATTTGACGAAATGGGACAGGGAGATATAGCTCAATCCCACCCAGAATTGTTTCGTCAATTTACCCGCGCCCTTGGTATCCATGACGAAACTTTAGCAGCACTACCCACTACACCTGAAACTCGTGCCCTTATTGAAACCTACTTGCAGATGCCACATAAATATGGCTATTTAGCTGCACTCGGTGCTGTCTGTTATGCTTCCGAAGGGATTGTTAGCTCGCTGTACACGCAACTATACAAAGGAATTGTTGGCGCTACTCCTTTACCCAAAGAATCGCTGATCTTTTTTGAAGTCCATATTGATGTGGATGATAGCCACGCAGCGAAGCTAGCAGCAGTGATTGAACCTCAGATTACTATGAATGAAGAAGATATCAAAATAAAGCTGGCTATTGCAGAAGCTATGGATGCCCGGCTCCAATTTTTTAACGGAATTCAGCGTCAAGTCTCTAAATATAGTCTGTATCCTGATTCATGGCTGCCTTTTGATGAATTGCTGTAGTAGTCTGTGGCATTAATTTTGAGGGGTGAAAAAGTTCATAGACTTTAGTCTTAGATTTTTTAGCACTAAAGTCTTTACTATAAATCCTCAAAACTAGCTGGGTAAAATGAATAAGTGAAAATACGGTTGTAACAATGAGTATTTGTAGCATTAAAATACAAATAGTTTTCCCTACTTTTTTTCGGTTTTTAAAGCTTTAATAGAAACATTTTAAGATTTGATTACAGAAAAGTTTCTTATTTAAATAATCCTTTTCAGAAATTAGTTGTCGAGTCTTGGGTAAATTCACAAAGCAAAATTAAGTGCAGTAAGGGGAGGCTTCCATGTACGGTTTAGTGAACAAGGCGATTCAAGACATGGTGTGCAGTCGCTTTGGCGAAGAAACTTGGAAAAAAATTAAGCACAAAGCAGAGGTGGATGTAGATGTTTTCCTGAGTATGGAAGGCTATCCAGATGACATAACCCACAAGCTGGTAAAAGCTGCTAGTGTCGTTCTGAGTTTATCCCCCGTACAGATTATGCAAGCCTTTGGAGAATTCTGGGTTCAGTACACAGCCGAAGAAGGCTATGGCGAAATGATGGATATGAGTGGAGATACATTACCTGAGTTTTTAGAAAACCTCGATAATCTTCATGCTCGTGTGGGAGTTAGCTTTCCTAAACTTCAACCCCCATCATTTGAATGTACTGATATGGAAGGAAATTCTCTGAGCTTACATTATCGCTCTGATAGAGAAGGGTTAACGCCAATGATTATTGGACTAGTTCAGGGATTGGGAACTAGGTTTGATACAGAAGTTCATATTACCCAAACCCAGAATCGGGATGAAGGTGCTGAACATGATGAATTTTTAGTGATTTATAAACCAAATTGAGTGTAGTAGCATGGCTCCTCCTCACCTTACGCTTTCGCCAGAGTTGCTGGCGAAGGCTTTTCCCTTCCATTTTGCCTTTAGCCGTAATCGAGAAATCGTCCAAGTTGGCGATGTTTTAGGGCGCATTAGTCCTGAACCACTAGTTGGTAAATTGATTGAGCAGCATTTCCAGATAAATCGTCCAAAAGTTTTAGTTGATTTTGATGCTATTAGTAAACAGTCTCGTGCATTGTTTATTTTAGAGTTTCTCCACAATGGAATGCATCTCAAGGGTCAGATGATGTATCAACCAGAACAGGAGATGATATTTTTTTTAGGTTCTCCCTGGATTACAGATACAATTAGTCTGGCTCCTCTGGGTCTGAAACTCAAAGACTTTGCGATTCACGATCCAATTGTTGATTTCCTATTTCTACTGCAAGCTCAAAACACCGCTTTGACTGATGCTAA
This sequence comes from Nostoc sp. UHCC 0251, assembly GCF_034932245.1. Taxonomy (NCBI): domain Bacteria; kingdom Bacillati; phylum Cyanobacteriota; class Cyanophyceae; order Nostocales; family Nostocaceae; genus Nostoc; species Nostoc sp. UHCC 0251. The sequence goes on along the minus strand of NZ_JAYGHD010000291.1, from coordinate 21,573 downwards.
AAACTTAACAAGCGAATTGAAACAGCAAAGAGCACAACTACGGAGTGCGTTGCAAATCAAGGAAAATCTAGCAGAAATTGCTGAGGCTCAGGCTAAAAAATTAGAAAAATCCCTCCGAGAGCTACAGCAAACTCAAGCCCAATTAGTTCAGGCTGAGAAAATGTCTAGTTTGGGACAGTTAGTTGCGGGAGTTGCTCACGAAATTAACAACCCTGTTAACTTTATTTACGGTAATTTAAAATATACAAAAGATTATACCCAATGTTTGCTGAAGCTTGTGCATCTTTACCAGCAATTTTATGCAAGTCCTGTATCAGAAATTCAAGAATGTATTAAGGAAATTGAGTTAGATTATTTACTAGATGATTTGCCCAAAATCCTAAATTCGATGGAAGTAGGAGCCGAAAGGATCTCGGAAATTGTCTTGTCCTTGCGGAATTTCTCTCGTCTTGATGAAGCGGAGAAGAAAACTGTTGATATTCACCAGGGGCTGGATAGTACTTTGCTGATTTTACAGAATCGGTTTAAGAATAGTCTTGATCATCCTGGTATCAAACTGGTTAAAAATTATGGAAATTTACCTTTAGTAGATTGCTACGCTGGCCAACTCAATCAAGTATTCATGAATATTATCAGTAATGCCATTGATGCGCTCGATAACTATAACAATAAACGCACGATCGCAGAAATTCAGGCTAATCCTAATAAAATTACAATTACTACGCAAGTCATCGAAACTAAGTGTGTTATCCGAATTGCTGATAATGGTTCAGGAATGACAGAAGCAGTTAAGGAACGACTGTTTGATCCATTTTTCACAACTAAGCCTGTAGGTAAGGGTACAGGATTAGGTTTATCAATTAGCTATCAAATTATAGTTGAAAAACATGGGGGAACACTGAGATGTGTATCAGAACCTGGACAAGGAACTGAGTTCTGGATTGAAATTCCCCTGTCTATAGAAAGACAAGCAGTTAATGGCGTTAAATCCTTGAGTTTTATGAATTGTCAGAATTCAGCAATGCTTGCAGTGGGGGAGTAAGACTCACCACTTGATGGTTTTGACTCTCCGAACTTCTGAACTAAAAAAGCCTCAGATTCAGGGGAACTCTAAATTATTCTTTAAATTACTTATATGTAAATACGGTTCAGTTAGGAATGCAAATTTAATAACCTGCAATTCTGATTAAACTGGGAATGGTGCGTTACGCTCCGCTAACACACCCTACTTTTGCACTTTATTTAATCCACGTTCCTTAGCGTCAAAAGCCTTAAATTGTGTAGGTTAGCTTGAGGAACGTAACCCAATATTTTCGGAGCTTTGTTGGGTTGCGCTTTGCTTAACCCAACCTACAATTTTCCTTAACTGAACCGTATTGACTTATATGTAATGTATTAAATTATGCTTGTAACTTTCAATGCAGCGATCGCAAATATTGATCGAGCAGTGTATTGAAGTTGACAACTATAAAATTTATGGTTGTAAAGCCTACTTATGAGTTATAAGTTATGATTTATGAGTTTTATTGCTAACTCTTAAATTCTTAATTTTTTACCTAGTACTACTCGTGAATCTACGCCGCCTGATTCCAATTTTTGATAGTTCAGTCTCCAACTGGGCATTAGAAGCGCGGCTATTGCGCTGGTTAACGTTGATTTGGCTGTTCGTCGGCTTGATCATACTATTTTCAGCATCCTATCCTGTCGCTGATGCCCGTCATGATGATGGGTTGTACTACTTTAAACGTCAACTGCTTTGGGTCTTAGTTTCCTTAATCGGATTCAATATTATTGTTAATTTGCCATTGCAGAAAATTTTGGGGCTATCCCACTGGTTTTTATTAGTGTTTTTGACGTTAATTTTTATTACATTGATCCCAGGATTGGGAAAGAAGGCTTTTGACGCAGCGCGTTGGATTGCGATCGGGCCAATTCCGATTCAACCCTCAGAATTAATTAAACCGTTTTTGGTGCTACAAAGTGCGCGGCTTTTTGGTCAGTGGGAACGAATCAGTTGGCGGGTTCGCTTGGCTTGGTTGGGTATTTTCGGTCTGGTACTTTTAGGAATTCTTGCCCAGCCTAACTTGAGTACAACAGCACTTTGCGGAATGACGATTTGGCTAATTGCTCTAGCAGCTGGCTTACCTTACAAATATCTGGGAGGAACAGCAATTGGCGGAGTAATGTTGGCAATACTCAGTATTAGTATCAAAGAGTATCAGCGTAGGCGAGTGATGTCATTCCTCAATCCGTGGGCAGATGCGAGAGGAGATGGCTACCAGTTAGTCCAAAGTTTATTAGCTGTGGGTTCTGGTAGAACTTGGGGTTCTGGATTTGGACTTTCCCAACAAAAACTATTTTATTTACCAATTCAGGATACTGATTTTATTTTTGCAGTGTTCGCCGAAGAGTTTGGCTTTGTCGGCAGTATGGTACTGTTGGCACTTTTAGCTACATTCGCCACTCTTGGATTAATCGTGGCTCTGAAGGCTAAAAATACAATACATCGATTGGTCGCGATCGGTGTGACGATTTTGATGATAGGACAATCATTGCTCCACATTGGTGTTGCTACAGGTTCTCTACCAACTACTGGCCTACCTTTGCCCATGTTTAGTTATGGTGGTAATTCCATGATTGCTAGTTTAATCGCTGCTGGGTTGCTGATTCGAGTAGCACGCGAGAGTAGCGAAGCTGAGGTAGTACCGTTGCGAAAACCCCTATTGGAAAATGGGCGTAGACGTCGAGCTTTTCAGAAGAATAGGAATTGAGCTAGCAAAAGCTCTTTGCAGGAATTCAATAGATTATGAAAGACCTAAAACAAACAATAATCAACTACTCCAGCACAGACCTTGAACAGCGCAAAAATTGGTATTCTCCTGCAGCAGAAGCTTACAACAAGGCAAGACCCCGTTATCCTCAAGATTTGATTCACCAAGTTGTGGAAATTGCTCAACTCTCGACTAACTCAAAAATTTTGGAAGTGGGATGTGGTCCTGGAACTGCAACGGTAGGCATCGCTCAATTAGGTTGCTCTATAATCTGCTTAGAACCCAATCCAGATTTTTTCCAGTTAGCTCAACAGAATTGTCAACCGTATTCTAATGTAGAGATTGAGAACACATCATTTGAAGAGTGGGAACTAAAAGCACTTGAATTTGATGCCGTCTTAGCAGCAAGTTCTTTTCATTGGATATCACCAGAAGTTGGATATTCAAAAGCAGCAAATGCCTTAAAAGAGAATGGCTACCTGATTTTATTGTGGAACAAGGAACTTCAACCCAGCTACGAAGTGTATCAAAGTTTATCGCAAATCTATCAAGTACATACTCCATCTCTTGATCGATATGAAGACCAAAAAACTCAAGAATATATCTTGAGACAATTAGGAAATATGGCCATTGATTCGGGAAAATTCAAAGGCTTGATATCAGGACAAGTTATATCAGAAGTAACCTATACTGCTGATGAATATTTAACACTTTTGACTACATACTCGCCATATATAAAATTAGATTCAGAAAATAAAGAGTCTTTATTTTTGGGATTGAGACATCGTATAGAAGATGATTTTGGAGGCAGTCTGCAACTTTCATATATCTCTGCTTTTCACATCGCCCAAAAAGCTACCTCAGAGGTAGGGGAGTCTTAAATGGGCTACTGTTGGATGGAAGATTAGGCGCAAGTGGGTTAATACTAGGTGTAGGAGTAGGCTCTACTTTTTTGAGCACTGTGATTGCAAATCCTCTTTGCTGGGATTGTTGTTGACCAGATATATCATTCACTAGCAGTCCGATTTGAGGCGGGAAGGCTTGATTTACTGGAAGCTTGATTGAGTCAACTGGTTTAACGTCATTGCCGTATGGTAGAAGTTTAACCTGAATATTTTCTCCCTCTACTCTCCAACTCAGAGTAGCAGATTCGCCTTCGTTGAGAACGAGATTTGGTTGCTCACTACCGTTGATTCTGAAAGAGACAATCTTAAATGGTTTCGGTAATATGCCAATTTTAGACTCAGTCTTTTTAGAACTAATTTTATCACTCCCATTGTTAGGAAAAGCTTTGATTTCAAATGCAAAGTTTCCGGCTTTAGTTGCTGATAGAGGAATATTTGTACATTGTAGTTGTTGATTTTGTTGTGTACATAGCTTTTGAAGTTTAGCGTCTGTAAGATTACCTTGATTAAATTTGTAAGTAATTGGTTCACCATAGGATGTACCATCATCTGCATTGCCAGCAATTTGAACTTGTGCCAGCAATAATGGTCGGGCGATTGTCCAGCTTAAAAGAATATTTTGACCTTTTGTATACTGTTGTTTATCTGCTTTGAAATTAAGCACTTCAGCAATTTGCTTTTCAGCTATTTCTACTTGGGTCGTTTGGCTAACTACTTGGGTTTTAGGAGAAAATAATTGTATACCATTACGATAAAAGGCTTGTAATTCAAATGTGTAATTTCCTTTTGTTTTTACTCCGGTTTTAACATTGCTACAAATTAGCTCTTGTTTATCTTGTACTTGACAAGGAGGTATTTCATTAGCGCTTACTTTACCCAGTGTTTCGGGAATGCCATTGCTAAAGTCATAGGTAATAGGCTGAATAGGTTGTGAACCTTTAGCCGTTAGAACCAACTTTTGTAACTGTTGATAATTGTGAATGTCCCACTTCAAAGCTACCTCATCCTCCTCTTCAGTAATTCGAGGATTATTGGCACTAAAATTTTCTAGCCTCAAAGGATCAGGGTTTAAAATTCGCCAAATGATGAATCCTATCCCTCCTAATAACCCCAAAACTGCTAAAATTAACAGAATAAATTGCCACAAAGGACGGGGTTTCCATACCAAAGTTCCCTGAGGTAATGTGTTAGGCAAGGGTAAATTTTGGGGGTCTTTAATGTCGAGTTGAAAGTTGACCAATAGCCCTGCACCAAACCACGGTCGTCGCCACCAAGGTCTGGGTTTAACCGCCAAATTGACCACAGTACTTCTGTTGGGTAATAATCTTACTTCAGTAGGTTCAAATTTGTAAGTATATAGTTCTTCCTCATCTCTACTTTTTAAACTTAATATCAGTTCACGAACAATATTACCCCGATTAGCTAGTGATAATTCGTACTTGCCAAGACTACGGCTAACTTGTCCTAAGATGGTATGAAGTTCTATATCTAGGCGATAATTTGTCGGAATTTGGATGTATACCAAATCCAACAGTACTAAGTCTGGAGAGTTTTCCGAATACAAGCGGATTGTGGGAGAATAGCTTCCCGCGAGAGTATCCCCAGGTGGGTGAAATTTCAACAATATTTGACCTTGAGTACCAGGGTTGAGTTCTAGTGCAGTTACATCAGATATCAATCCTGCCCCCTCAAATCCAGTTGCGGGATAACTGATTGTGAACCAGTCATCATCTAAATCTGGGCAACTCAAGCGGAACCTATCCACCAGATAAGAGCGATTGTCTACTATAACCTCCACTTGCAGAGGCTCACCAGAATTGAAAATTAGCGGTTTGTTGGGGTTGGTGTTTGGTCTAATGGAAAATGTCGGGTCATTCACCCGAATTGCAGTCTGTTCTTTTAACAGAACCTTAATTTGGTTTGGGAAGGTTATGGGTGTATCTTGCGGATAATGTAGAGGAGAATCAACGACTAATGTATAGTCATAGGTTCCGGGGAGAGCATTTGCCGTAATTTGAAACTCAAATTTTACTTCGTCACTATTCTGTTGGGGAGCTAATGCTAAACTTTCTCTAGGAGAACTAGACCAGCCGGTTAAATTTTGAAATACTTCGTCAAAAACAAAATATAAGTCAATAACCGCACTTTGATCTCCCTGATTGATCACAACAACATAGAGTTCAATGGTATCTCCTGGCATCCCAAACTGAATTCCAGGTGGGTTGATAATAACTTGCAGTGGATTGAATTTAGGTTGCATTTTATCGACTCCCTTATTTGATGCGGTGTAGTTTGACCTGAAAATCTTCACTACCACTCACAATCATGGTTACTTGATTAGTTTTCAAGTCGATACTATTAATTTTTTTAGAGCTTCGGTAAATTGTTTTACCTTCTGCTGCTTTTGTTTTGTCGAGCTTATGTTCGGAGGTTAAGTACCAAACTATTACTCGTCCATCATCGCCACCACTTACTAAGAGACTACCATCATCACTAAATGCCAGACTACGCACAGATGTTTTTGATGCTGACCAACGGTCTATTGGTGAGCAATTGAGTTCATTCACTTGTAGGAGGGGATTCGGATTTTTGAGAGTTTGGCATTGATTTAAATTCCAAATCGTAATGAATCCCGCAGAATCGGAGGTTGCGAGGATTTTTTCTGCCGAGTTAGGAACAAAAGCCAATGCCCAAATAAAGTCTTCAGGCCCAACTCTTTCGTCTAGTTTTTCTAGATTTTGCACTGATAAACTTGGGAATTGTTTATCAGATTGAGTTGGATTCCACTGCCATAAGATGAAACGCTTAAAGTTTCCACCAATTGCTAGAGTTTTTGCATCTGGGCTGAGATTTAATGCCCGAACTTGGAAACGTGATAGTTTCAATCTACTTTGGATGTCGATAACTTGCGGTTCTGGTAAGAAATTAGTGTTGGGCGCTGGTCTTGACCACAATCTAACTTTACCACTGCCATAACCACTGAATAAGTTAAGTGAGTTTGAGGTGAAAGCTAGGTCAAAGACGCGATCGGCTTTTTGATCTTTAGGGTCTTGAAGTTCGCTAATCTTTGCACCTGAAGGGACATCTCTTAATTCAATTACGCCATTATCTAAACCAACAGCAACACGATCATTTTGTAATGGCATGAAGCGTAAGACTTGTACTGCGTCATCAGTAATCGCCATCAATCCTTTGGGCTGTTGCAGTCGTTCACAAGCAAGGGGTTGCCCATCATATCTTACTGTATCATCGGCGTCTAAGCTATCAGTACCGATTCTCCAAAGTCTTAAGGTACAATCATTTGAGCCACTGACGACAGATAAACCAATGCCACTAAAACGTACTGAGTTTACAGAACGTGTATGCATTACATTTCTTGGTTGCAATATTAATGCTAGGAGTGCAGCTAAAAGTGCGATCGCAGCCAACTGTAACCATAGAGGTATGATTGGCAGAGTCTCTACTTCTAATGTCTGCGTGGCGGGGTCTGTACTGCCTAAACGTTGGTCAGATAACTCCGATTTGGCCTCTAGCAACAAAGTTTTGCCAATTCCTACCCAAGGGCGTTTTGTTTTAACATCTAAGATAACTTTACTTGTCTCTCCTAGATGGAGATTGGCAATTTCGGGAAGCTTTTTGAAACTGCATTTTCGCCAGTCTCTACCCTGCATCTGCACATTAATCTGCTGATTGAGGTTGCTAGCATTTTTAAATAGTAATTCAAAGGAAGCTGTATTAGATTTCCAGTCAGGCAACCATGCCGATTTACTAGGAATTTTGAGGTGTTTTTGTGTAGTAGTAAAGTCTATAAAACCCACGGGTAAGACTTCAATCTTACCTTCAGCACTAGTTGGATAACCGTTATTGCTAACAGCTTCAATACTAAAAGGGTAATTTTGGCTGGGCGCTTGTACTACAGAAGGTGGTTGGCATTGAAATGTAGCTTCTGCTAAACCACCTGGATCTAAGGATAATCGGCGTTCTGCACTACCAGTCAGCCAAGACGGTTCAACGCCTGTAAAACGTAGTACTACCTCAGTTGGTTGTTGGCCCAAGTTCCGTACACGTACTGGTATATCTACAGAATTGCGGGGATAAACCTGGAACTCTCGCACAGGCAATTCTACACTTAAATGTGTTGGTCTATTGTCTCGCTCAATTTTCAGGCGCAGCACCAGCCTGGACTGTTGTGCTAATTGCGGTGAAAAAATCTTTACCATCAGGTTGACAATACCGACAAATCCCGGAATGGGTGTATTGAATACAAAAACTTGAAATATGGTACTACTACCTGGTGGTTTAGCTGCTGCTACCTCTGGTTCGAGTCGATACCAGCGATATCCTGTATTCCGGGTTTCTCCCGCTGCGGCAATTTCTATCTGAAAATTGACAAAGCGATCGCTGTCATTATTGACAGTTACTTCAAAGGATACAGGAGTATCACCTGGACGAAAGGTTAGGTTTTGAGTTGAAAGACTAGCATTAATAACACTTTTTTCCATACTCTTACTTGTAATATTTTTTGATATTTTTCATGATTAGCACTATTAAAAATTAATCTTTGTCAAAAGGTGGCAATAATTCTTTTCGTTTGATTACTGAGATATATTATTAAATATTGTGTAATACATTTGTCAATTTATAATATTCATTTTCAAAAAAGCTATATCTTCAAAATCCAAATTCATCAATTGAATATCTGATACGATTCTTAATAAAACTTGCTAAATCAAGTTTGTGGGCGAAAAATTGAGTTTTTCAGGATGAACCAGTATAAAATCTGATTTCTGATTCCCGTACTATATGTGAGGAACAAAGCTCTGTAAAATTCAATACTTTTCTTACTTTACAAAAGCCTCAACTTGCTAGATGATACCAACAAAAGGGAAAATAATGAGTATAAATATAGTATTTTTAGCTATTGGTAGTTGTGTGAAAATCCTGTAATTACGCGGCTGGAGTCGGTTTGAGTTTCCCTCATTACCTTAGCTTGAAGTAAATAAATGGCAACCCTACATAGCTCACACGTCCAAGCAAATCCTGTACTTTCCAACTCTTATGCCCATAATTTAGTCTTTATTGACATGGCAGTTGAAGACTATAGCGATTTAGTCAATGGCGTGCTTGATAATGCCCAAGTGTTCGTGCTTGACTCGTCACAGAACGGTGTTGAAGAAATTACGGCAATTCTAACGAGTTACGTAGACTCGCAGCGGCTTGTCGTTGGACATCGCACGAATTTGACTAATATTCATATTGTGTGTCACGGTGCCCCAGGTTACTTGCAATTGGGCAACACCCATTTAGGACTGGATACCCTCGACGAATACAGCCAGCAACTGGAAAAATGGCAAAAGATATTTTCAGCTTCTGCTAAAACCAATAACCTTTGGAACTTACTTATCTATGGTTGCAATGTGGCTTTGGGTGATACAGGGATAGAATTTATAGACAAACTGCACCAACTCACCGGAGCGAATATTGCCGCTTCCCGTCAGCGAATAGGTAATGCAGCATTAGGCGGTAACTGGGAGTTGTCAGTCCGCACTGCTGAGATAGAAGCGGGTTTAGTGTTTACGGAAAAGACGCAGCAGGCTTACGTAGGAGTACTGGCGACGTTCACAGTAAACGATACTGGGGACACTGATGATGGTGAGCCGAATAACGGCATCACAACACTCCGAGAGGCAATTAACTTAGCCAATGCTACAGCTGGGGATGATGCGATCGCCTTTGGGGGAATTTTTACTGATGCCACTCCAGATGTTATCACCCTCACCTCTGGCCAACTGAGCATTACCGATGATATCACTATCTTGGGAACTGGGGCATCTCAGCTGACCGTGAGTGGAAATAATGCTTCCAGAGTATTCGAGATATCGGGAATAGGGAAAGATGTCAGCATTGATGGTTTGGCGATCGTTAATGGTAAGACTGATATCTGGGGCGGCGGTATTAGGATCAATGCCAATACTATTCTTTCCCTAACTAATAGCATTGTCTCTGGCAATACGTCGAACAACCTTGGCGGTGGCATCTATAATGACCTTGGCGGCAACCTCAGCCTAACTAATAGCATTGTCTCTGACAATACTGCCAAATATAGCGGCGGTGGCATCTCTAATCAAGGCAACTTCACCCTAACTAATAGCACTGTCTCTGGCAATATAGCGTCCAGGGGCGGCGGCATCACTAACAGTGACCCAAACGGCAACGATAACGTTATCCTCAGCATAACTAACAGCACTGTCTCTGGCAATACGGCGGACTATGGCGGCGGTATCTCTAATGAAAGCATCCTGATGCTGACTAATAGCACTGTCTCTGGTAATACAGCGAACTACGACGGTGGTGGCATCTATAGTGGAACATATTTTTATGGTATAAGACTTGGTACAGGTATCCTGACTAATAGCACCATCTCTGGAAATACATCGTTATTAAATGGTGGTGGTATCTATAACTACAACATCCTCAGCCTCATAAACAGCACGATTACCAATAACACGGCTGACTCTGACGGCGATAATAGTGGCAACGGTGGCGGCGTTTCCAACGATGGTGAGACTATCACTGTTGGAAACACGATCATTGCAGGCAACTTCGACAACTCTACCTCCGCCGACATCAACCCCAATGTTTCCGCCAACTTCGACGACTCTGGCAATAACCTGATTGGCAATAACACTGGTAGCACTGGTTTTACTACCAGCACTTTCGTTGGCACTAGCACCAGCCCCATTGACCCAAAACTCGGTACGCTGCAAAATAACGGTGGTGCAACCTTTACCCATGCTTTACTTGCGGATAGTTCCGCCATTAATGCTGGCAATAATTCCCTCGTTGCTGGTGTCACTACTGACCAAAGGGGCGCTGAATTTGACCGGATATCTGGCGGTACTGTGGATATTGGTGCTTATGAAGTCCAGTCCACCATCACACCACCTGTTAACAGTGACACCGTAGTGACTAATACCAACGATTCTGGGGCAGGGTCGTTGCGGCAAGCTATCCTCAATGCCAATGCTACTGCTGGGGCGGATACGATTACCTTTGCGGGTGTGTTCACCGATGCTACCCCAGATATCATTACTCTCACCTCTGGAAAATTGGTGATTACCGATGATGTGACCATTTTGGGGACTGGGGTATCTAACCTCACCGTCAGCGGAAATAATACCTCCGGTGTGTTGGAGATATCAGGAACAGGAACAGATACCAGTATTGATGGCTTGACGATTGCTAATGGTAATGATGTCTTATATGGCAGTATTTTGGTCAATAGCAACGCCAGCCTAAACCTGACAGCAAGCACTGTCGTTGACAATACCGGGGCAGTAGGTGGCATCTTTAACAGAGGCACTCTCAGTCTGACTAGCAGCAGTGTCACTGATAATAGGGGGTCATCGTTAGGCGGTGGTATATTTAACTCAGGCATCCTCAGCCTAACTAATAGCACCGTCTCTAGCAATAGCGCGTACACTAGAGAATTTTCTGCCTACGGTGGTGGCATATTTAACACAGGGAACCTCAGCCTAACTAATAGCACTGTCTCTGGCAATAGCGTGGCAACCAGCGCATTGTCTCGCTATCTGCCAAGCCCAGAGATACCCGCCTACGGCAAGAACATCTATAACTCAGGCAACCTCAGCCTCACGGGAAGCACTGTCCTTTACAGCATTAACGAAGGCACCGTCATCGCTGGAAATAGCATCATTGTAGGCAGCTTCGGTGGCAGTTTCACTGATGTTGGCAATAACCTAATTATTGACGGTAACATTGACTCTGTTCTTGGAGCGCTGCAAAATAATGGCGGCGCCACCTTTACTCATGCTTTAGTTGCGGGTAGTCCTGCCATTAACGCTGGCAATAATGCTCTAGTTCCTTCTGGTATCACCACCGATCAACGCGGTGCTGGATTTGACAGAATATCTGAGGGTAAAGTTGATATTGGTGCCGTAGAATTCAACGGGCTGAATGGAACCAATGGCGCTGATAATCTCGTAGGCAACAACTATGGTGACATAATTAACGCTCTCGCTGCGAACGATATCATTACAGGTAGTCAAGGCAACGACATTCTAACTGGTGGCGGTGGCAAGGATAAATTTGTTTACAATTTAGGTGACGGTGTTGATACCATTACCGATTTCGGTGGGTTAGGTAAAGGCTCAAATCCATCAGCAGCAATCATTGGCGAATTGGATACTCTCAAATTCCAAGGCGCTGGATTGACTGCCCGAAATCTGCTACTCACCCAAAATGGTAACAATCTAGAAGTCACCTTTGAAGGGGTGGCTGATGACACAGTTATCCTGCAAAACTTTCCCTTGGAAAATCTAGATAACCTATGGGTAGTAGGCAATATCCTGTTTGATGGGCAAACTTGTATTCGTGACAGCTTCGATGTCTTCAATGCCAACTCCACCCAAAACGCTATCTTCAACAAAAACACAGTCACCTTTCTCAATGACCTGAACAATAATGTCAATGGCTTTGATAACTCAGCGGATGTGATTAATGGTCAGGAGGGTGATGACCGCATTGATGGCAAAAGTGGCAACGACCTCCTACGCGGTGGTGCAGGTGATGACATCCTGATGGGTGGTGCAGGTGATGACATCCTGATTGGTGGTGCAGGTAATGATACCCTGACTGGCGGTAGCGGTGATGACCAGTTTATCTATCAAACTTTGAGCTATGCTGGTACAATCACTGACTTTAATCAGAGTGAGGATAAATTAATCCTTACTGACTTGTTTAAGAGTAGAGGCTACAGTGGCAGCAATCCCATCTTAGATGGCTACCTAGGGTTTGTGCAATCGGGTACTTCTACAGAAGTTAAGTACTCTTCCGATGGTATTGGTTATTACTTTTTCACCTTGGTGACTTTGGATAATTTCACGGCTACAAATCTGGTAGTAGGTACTAACGTTATTGTCTAGCGGTCAATTCTAGTCTGTAGCGAACGTCTTAAAATAAATATTTAGACATCTCGTGAAAAGAACGTAGAGATGTAGCACAGCTACATCTCTACAAGGTTTCTAGATAACGCAGGAGTAGTCAGACAGAATTAATTACACAATGACTGTAAATATTTTTGTCCGACTACTAAATTAATTTCTGGAGATGTCATCGTTAAATTTTGGATTTTTAGATGTCTCTAAAATCCAAAATCTAAAATCCAAAATTCTTACAGTTGGCGCACTAATGGCTGACCATCTTTGACTTCACCAATCAAAACTAAATCGACACAGTTAACGAAAATACCATTTTCCAGCACGCCGGGAATGTTATTCAATGTCTTTTCTAGGCTGACTGGATCTTCAATAGAGTCAAATCGGACATCTAAGACAAAGTTACCTTGGTCAGTGATCACTGGGCCAGCTTTTTTTATACCCATGCGGAGTTCTGGTTTGCCACCGAGTTTTTTGATGGCATTAGTCACGGGAGTAATTGCCATTGGAATCACTTCCACGGGTACAGCGAAAGTAGAACCCAAGCGGTCTACTAATTTACCACTATCGACTACAACAATGAACTGTTCTGCTAGGTAGTCTACGACTTTTTCGCGGGTATGTGCTGCACCACCGCCTTTAATCAAATTCTTCTGCGGATCGACTTCATCTGCGCCATCAATGGCAATATCGATGTGGTCAATAGCATCTAAAGTAGCGAGAGGTACACCGTATTCCTTGGCCAGTACTTCTGATTGAAACGAGGTGGGTATACCAATGATATCTTGAAGTTCACCAGACTTGAGGCGATCGCCTAAAAACTGAATTGTATATGCTGTAGTTGACCCCGTACCCAACCCGACAATCGAACCCGACTTTACTAGGGCCGCGGCGGCTTTGCCAACTTCTTGCTTCATCAACTTTACGGGATCTGCTGCTGCGGTCATTGCCAAAACTCCTGAAAAACTGACTATAGTCCATAGTAGTGGGCAGATAACCTCAAAAGATGAAAGGTAAAAAACAAGTTTTTGCTAATTTCTACTTCCTTGATTAGGGAATTCTAAAAAATAAAATATCTTAATGTCCGGAAAAAAGGAGATGACTAACGTAAACAGTGTATATTACTATACAAAAATATGAAAAAGCCTCAGTACGTCGATCATACTTTTGAGCAACTTCTCGCTAAGATTGACCCTGAAGTAGCAAATACCTTCACGTTAGAGCAATTAGAAGCCATAAAAAAGAGTTTTGCATCTCGTGCTAGGACACGTCATTCTTTAGACATAAGAGTTTCAGTACCAATTCCCAGATTAAGGTTTTATCTGGTGTTGCTAGCAGGTTCAGAACATCGGTCTAAAGTTCGTTTACGCTCTGAAAGAGGTTTATATCCTTTGTGGACTCCTGCCAATATTTTATTCCTCATAGGATTTCTAATCATTCTATCAATTTGTAGCTACACTATATTTTCTTCTGCATTGTCTTCACTTACTCCCACATCAAGCTCCTATTACCCTACTTCAATTCCTTGGATTGATGATAAATCAGAATGTGAACACACTGGTAGAATCTGGAATAATTATAAGTGCTGGGATTCTGAACAAAGTCCTAATTTTTAAAATTTATAGTTACACCCTACGTAGCTAAAGCAACATTACCCAGCCTCAATTCGTCACTAGCTGAGTTACGGGTTGTTAAAAATACCAAATTTTGCGTTAACCTCAGTAACGTAGTTTTTTAAATTCACGTTAGCAGCTAAAAGTGGTTATGGTGATGCGTCAGCTTTCAATTACTCTATCTTTAGTGGTACTACTACAAAACTTACCAGCAATTGCTCAGACCCAAGTGCCAGAAACTACTTCTGGGGTTGCATCTGATTCCATTCAACAGGTAACTGCTGTCAAATGGATGACAAACTTTTCTGATGGCAAATTTTATCCAGAAAGGTTACTAAGTAGGGCGGAATTAGCGTCAATTATGGTAAAGGCATTTGGGCTAAATAACAGACAAGCTGTTAGCAAAGAAAATTTAGCTATTCCAGATGTTCCTCGTTCTCATTGGGCATTTAATGATATACAGACAGTCTTAAAAACTGACATCATGAAAGGCTATCGGGGCAATGAATTCTTCCCTAACCAAAAGGTGACAAAGGCAGAAGCTCTTGCTATTTTCGCCCAAGCTTATGGTGTATTTCAGTTTCCCGATGAGGCTGTTAATGAAATTCTGGCTTCATATCCAGATGAAAAGTCTATCCCAAGTTGGGCTAGAAAAGCGATCGCTACAGTAGCTACTGAAGGATTTCTCAACACAGATGCCCAAGGCAATATTTCCCCATTACGACCCGTTACCCGTGGAGATATGGCTTATGTATTGAGTAAATATTTACAACGACAACAGCAACAACCCGAAACACCAGAAGTTCCGATTATTCCAAATAGCCCACAATCACCTTAGCTAGACTTTATCCAGCCAAGGTGCTTAAAATTACCTTTGATCCGGTCTATACTTGTCTCGAATCTGGCGAAGATATAAGGAATTAGACTGTGTTGGTTGCTGCAACACATAATTAGATTGTGGTGGTTGCGTCGGTTGCTGCAACCCATAATTTCCATAATTAGATTGTGGTGGTTGCGTCGGTTGCTGCAACCCATAATTTCCATAACTAGATTGTGGTGGTTGCATCGGTTGCTGTAATCCATAATTTCCATATCCCGCAGGATTTGTGGGGATGACCACATTTTGATTTGGACTCTGGCTGGAGTAAGGTGCAATATTATATGGTGCAGCAGAGGTGACTGGAGGTGTGACTGGTGCTAAATTAGGCACGACCTGACCACTATTTAAATTATTGTAGGGATATTGCGGTAAGTTCGTACCTGTTGACGTGTAGCCTGTACCAGTATTTAACCCATTACTAGGCAATACCTGACCGTTATTTAAATTAGTATAGGGATTTTGCTGGAAGTTCGTACCCGTTGAGGTGTAGCCTGTCCCAGTAGTTAACCCAGTAGTTGGTAGAGAATTTTGATTTACTAAGGTGTTAATGGGTGGCATTAACGTTGTTCCTGGCTCAGAGGCTCGACCGAAGGCATTTGTCTGAGTTGCAGTCCCATTGAAGCTAGAAAATTTTTGGTTTGTCGATTGATTAAGTGACGCTTGCAGAGGACTGATGGAGACAGAATTTTGATTCTTGTTGGTTTGATTTGGGAATCCAATTCCCCGGCTAGAAGATGTTTGTTCCTCTCCTGTTGGTTCAGACGCCGCAGTTAAGGTCTTGAGACCTAAAAACTGGTTATTACTATCAAACGTCCCAGTCCGCAATAAATTTTCTGTTTGTACAACAAAGGGATTTTTCACGCTTGGAGAGATGTCGCTATTAACACCTAAACCAGGATTTAATTTGATATTGCTAGCAGATTTTTGTTTGTTAATGACATCCTCTAAAAAGTTTTTGCTATTTTTTGCCTCAGTATTCTCGTTGGGGTTATTTGCCGTTATTGGAAGAGTTGATTGCTCAAAGTCATTAAATAAAACTGGCAGGTTATCAATATCAGCTGCAATGGCTCTGTTTTCTTCTGACAGCGATGAATCAGTAGGTGTTTGCGAAGCGACTTGTTTTTTTTGCTTATAAACAAAAATATCTGGGTTTGACCAGTATTCCCAGGTTACTAGCCCTAATACGGATAGAAAAATTGCAGTTACCCAAAAACCAGGTCGCCCTAGATTCCATAACCTGGCTTTGAGATAGCGTAAATAGGCGGGAGGATAATGACGATTTGGCATGGGATTGTTAATGTAAATTTACTTTAAATTGGTAAAACTTGATGGAAGCTGAAGGCGTTGCTGTTTAATTCTTTTGGTTTCCTCAACAGGAAATATCTCAAATGAAGTTGGATAGTGATTTTATCCTAACTTCTCCACCACTTATTAGTCATTATCAATAGACATGTAGTAGTCAAAAATTTACTTTTTAGTGGCTGAAGTCCTTTGACAAGATTTTCTAGAAAGTTATGGCAATTTGTGGTTATTTTTTTGGTATCGGTAACAGTGGATAACATCAGGAGTTGACAACTGGTCTAATTTATTGTTGTAGCTGGACAAAAGTTCAACTTTTTTACTTTCTAGTTAGCAAACTAAACTGTGTGCTGCAATGCTTCGATACGCCTCTAAGGGCACTGTGCTGCACCGTACTATTAACCAGGAGACTACAGCAATGATGAAAGCTGAAGATATCATGACCAAAGATGTAGTTACCATTCGCGGTTCGGCGACTGTTGCTGAAGCAGTGGGGGTGATGAAGGAAAAAAAATTGCGGGCGCTGGTTGTGGATCATCGCCATGAGAATGATGCTTATGGCATTGTTACAGAAACGGATATTGTCTATAAGGTAACAGCCTACGGTAAAGACCCAAAGCAAGTGCGGGTTTACGAAATTATGAGCAAGCCTTGCATTGTGGTCAATCCTGATTTGGGTGTGGAATATGTAGCGCGGTTATTTGCTAACACTGGTATTCATCGAGCACCTGTGATTCAAGGCAAGCTGTTGGGCATCATCTCGATTACCGATATTTTGACCAAAAGCGACTTTGTAGAAGCGCCAAAAGCCCTATTGCTAGAGGAGAGAATTAAAAAAGCTATTGAGCAATCTCGGGCTATTTGTACCGAACAAGGTGCTTATTCTAAAGCCTGTGCAGCTGCCTGGGATGAGGTAGAAGAACTTCAAGCAGAAGCCGCTCATCAAAAAGCTGAGGGGATGGTATCAGCCAAAGTGTCTTTTGAAGAATACTGTAAGGAAAACCCAAATGCACCAGAATGTCGAAATTATCATCCTTAATTGAAGTTTGGGAATGAAGGCATTGGGGATGAAGGCATTGGGGATGAAGGCATTGGGCATTGGGCATTGGGCATTGGGAAGAGACAAGGAAAAAACTTGTTAAATAATTTCCCCTTTTCCCCCTCATCTTCCCCTGCTTCCCCTGCTTCCCCTGCTTCCCCTGCCTCCCCTGCCTCCCCTGCCCCCTGCCCCCTGCCCCCTTGTGTCTTCTCCTGCTATTTCAATTTATCGTTTGGCAACTCGCATCAATAAGAATAAGCCGATTCCCAAAAACAGAAAATTGGGTAACCAAGCTCCTATGAAGGGAGAGAGAACACCTGCTTGCGCGATCGCACCACTAATAAAGAAAATTAAGTAGTACGAAAAAATAACTACAACACTAATCCCAAAACTGGTACCTCTCCCAGTTCGCTGGGGTATGCTTCCCATCACTGCACCTACTAAGCCAAAAACTACACATACAAAAGGTAAAGAGATTTTTTGTTGAATCCGTACTTGGAGTTTACGAATTTTTTGGCGATCGCCACCAAGATATTCAACTTCTAGTTGATCTAGTGCTTCGGAAATATTCATCTCACCATAGTCCCGACTTTTTTCTGCCAGACTTAATGGCGTGCGCGGTAGTTGCAATTGTTGGTGTTCAAATCTGACGATGTTGCGATAGGAGCGATCGGCAGCGACAAAATAGATGGTACCGTTGTAAAAATCCCAGACATTTTGAGAAGCATTCCACTGGGCAGATTCTGATACCACAATTTGATTTAGATTTTTTGTTGAACGGTCAATAATCGTTAAACCTGACATCCGCTTACCATCAAATTGGTCGGCGTAAAATAAACGTGTCAATATCCTATTCTTAGAGCCATCGGGCTGTGTAACATCCTGGTATTCAGGATAAAAAATATTTTGCTGTTTAAAAGTTGGCTTATCTGATTTAAGGGCTTTCTCTAAAGTCATCGCCGCTTGGTAATTTGCTGCTGGTGCAATTTGTTCGTTAAACACAAATGTCATTCCTGTAACCACAAGGCTTAACATCACGGCAGTTAGCACCATGCGATAGACACTTACCCCACAACCACGCAGGGCAATTAATTCGCTTTCGCTAGAAAGACGACTGTAGGTCATCAAAGTAGCCAGCAACGTAGACATGGGGAAGGCTAAAACGATAAAGTTGGGAAACTTTAACAAAAAAACTTGAATAGCAATGTCTATCGGTAGCCCAGATTCTACAATTTTTCTGACTAAATCAAATACAGCATCGATAGTGACGCCAATTGATGAAAAAGCTCCGACACCAAAGAAAAACGGCGCTAACAATTCGCTGGCAAGGTAACGATCCATGATCGTAAAAGGCATCAGCGAATGGAGTTTATAGAAAGACGTAAACTTCTTTGATATCATAAGCAATTTGAAAAGTTAAATATTGGCAACCCTGGTAAAGCAAAATATATAGCGATTCTATTTAAGTTGTGAAGTTAGTCGTGGAGACAGGGAATAGGGAACAGGGAATAGGGAATAGATTTTTGACTGTATTTAGTATTCAACTTTAATTTTAAACATGTCAAAATTAACTGATAAATTCATGTTTAAAAATTAAAAATAGCTTTTAAAATTATTAATTAAATAAATATTAATTTAAACTTGAAAATTATCCCCTAAATAATATTGCCGCACTAGGGGATTGCTGTAGAGTTCATCAGCAGCGCCAAAAGCGAGAATTTGTCCTTCGCGCATAATATAGGCGCGGTCTGTAATAGCTAGGGTTTCGCGGACATTATGATCTGTAATTAAGATTCCCATACCGCGATCGCGCAGTTGTGCGACAATGTGCTGAATTTCTGAAACTGCGATCGGATCAACTCCCGCAAATGGTTCATCCAAAAGTAAAAATTTTGGCCCTTCTTGTCCAGCAGCTAAAGACCTTGCTAATTCTGTCCGCCGTCGCTCACCACCAGAAAGTTGAATTCCTTTGCTATTGGCTAATTTTTCCAACCGAAACTCCCGCAGTAAAGTTGTGAGTCGCCTTGACCACTCCCATCGTGGCACATTCGTTTGCTCTAGTACCAACAGAATATTATCCTGTACCGAGAGTTGGCGGAAAACACTTGGTTCTTGCGCTAGATAGCCAATACCAAGTCGTGCCCTTTTGTGCATTGGCATTTCTGTAACATCCAGATTACCCAGCCAGACTTTTCCTTGATTGGGCTTTTCTAAACCTGTGGCAATGTAAAAAGTCGTCGTTTTTCCAGCCCCATTGGGGCCTAATAAACCAACGACTTCGCCCTGAGCAACAGAAAGATTAACCCGATTGACAATTACTCGCTTGCCGTAAGATTTGTGAATATTCTCTAAAACAATTTTCACGCTGGAGCCGCCCTTTCTTGGTGGTAGATGCTAATTAGAAGGCTTCAAAGGTGGTGTTTGTGGGGCAGGTGTCGCACTTTGTGCGTTATTATCTGATTCCTCGATCATGTAAATGGACTCTACCTGACGGTTGGATTGAGGTAAGGCAACAAATCGCCCTTCATCAATTAAATACGTTACCTTCTCTGCCCGAATACTGTTACCGCCCTGTTGCAAAATATAGACGTTGCCACTGAAATCAATCCGACGTTCCTTACTAAAGTACTGTGCTTGGGCAGATGTTGCCTGAAGCTGACGAGAAGGATATAACATTTGCACGTTACCGCGAGCGGTAATTACTTGATTTTTAGCATCATATTCCTGCACATCAGCGCGGATAGTGAGGGGTCGATTGTCTCTAGATGTTTGTGCAGTAGCGGTTTGCAGTTGGGCAGGCAAGGCAAAAGTGCCCAAGAGTACAACTGGCAGCATTAAAGCTAATCCAAAGCGACGCATCTGGGATATGGGCAATTGATAGCAGGGCATCATAGCAATTGGGGATTCAGGATTTCAGCTTGCATTCTAATTATCTCAAGTACTTTATCCAGATATTAAATATACAATCTGGAGTGATTTCGGATAACTACTGGCTGAAGTAGTGACGCTACCCCCAACCTCAAGGTTTCAGGTAATTGGCATTTAAGGGAAAATGACGTAGGCACAATAACCTGCGGCTTCACTGAAAGCGTTCTCGCAAGAGTAGCCGCTTCTCTACGTGACGCTTTGCGTAGCTTGCTTCGACTTAGGAGTATGCGTCTACATGAATTGTGTCTACTAAAAATTTTGGGCAACGCATAATTAATTTACCAGCTGCCTAATCAGTAGAAAGCACAATTTTAGGCAAAGATAAGACTTGATTTTCACCTAGATCACCAGATGTAATCTTATCTGGCCCTATTTGTTGTAATGTCGTCAACAATGATGCACTCTGACTCAATAGCTCATCTACATCAACGCCGCCGTAACTAGATGGGTAACGCCGCAGGCGATTGCCGCCTTCTCCCAATAGAATTACTGCACCTCGCCAGTTCCGATTCTCCAAATGATACAGCGCCACGGAGATTTGGAGGATACCTTGATAAAAGGTTTTTTCCGGTTCACTAGCTTCAATCCACAAAGCCTCTAAAGTGTCATGACAAGCGTAGAACTGACCAGAATTGAACTGTTCTACGCCTTGCCAAAACTCTTGGGGGATAGTTTCGCTCATCCCATACTTTCTCGTACTTCTTTAATTGTTTCGAGAGAGATGTCTTGTTTGTCTCCAGCAAACTCGTTGTCAGGGGTGAGGAATAACATGCAATGGCATTCTTTGCGTTCTCTCATTGGTACACAGGGACAGTTCCAATATGTCGCGTGAACCTCAGCCTCTTTATCTTCGTAATGGCGACAGGGACATAAAGGCGCACCTAGTTCATCTTTATGTTTGGCTAGTCCTTCAATCACAACCGCGGTAACAGAGGGTTCAGAACAAAAGTATGTTCCAGTACGCTTGGCGTATTGTTCGGAAAAATGCCGCATTGCCTCTAGGCTTTTATCGCTGGATTTTGTGTTATGTTCTGATGTGATCATGTCGCTCATAATTTAAATATTTCTTTGCATTGTACCTCAGCCGTACTAGGGGATTACTGGGTGTATTTCCCCAACCTTACCTGCTCAAATTGTTTTACCTTGGCTCAAAGGCTGATATGTACAGTCTGCTGGGATCA
>NZ_JAYGHD010000290.1:0-66026 GCF_034932245.1 Nostoc sp. UHCC 0251 | reverse complement strand
CGTCACAGCTTTAGTCTTGCGACGACCAGAATTAATACAGCCTAATGAGCGTGAAATCATCGCTCAACTACAAACAGCCCATTCTGATTTGAAGTCAGTTATTGAACTAGCTCAACAGTTTGCATCTGTTGTACGTCAACGTCTACCTGAGCAGCTCGATGCTTGGTTAAACACAGCTAAAAACAGCTCTGTTTCTTTGTTGCGCTCCTTTGCTGTTAGTTTGGAGTCTGACTACGATGCTGTGAAAGCAGGTGTAACTATGTCAGTCAGCAATGGCCCCGTTGAAGGACATATTAATCGACTGAAAATGTTAAAGCGGCAGATGTATGGTCGCGCCAAAATAGATTTACTGGAGCGACGGTTTTTGTTGGCTATTTGAGGAGAAAATTTTGGCAATTTACACTTGATTATATGAGTTATAGAAATCAGTTTATCTGGCAAAGGGCGGTTCAACTTGCTATCAATTGTTATAAATTTACCCGCCTATTTCCTCAATCAGAATTGTATGGTTTAACCAGCCAAATCCGACGTTCTTCTGTATCTGTAGCATCCAATATAGCTGAAGGCTATGGAAGGCGCTCAAAGTCAGAATACATACAGTTTTTACATATTGCATTAGGCTCTTTGAGAGAACTTGATACCCAATTAATCATTGCTAAAGAAGTAGATTTAGCTGACAAAAACCTTTTCACTCCCCTATTGAATGAGGTCGAGGAAATGCAAAGTATATTAGTTGCTAGCTTAAACAAACTCAAAGCTTGAACTTACTACTTATTCCTTTCTTTCTTCCGACTTCTGCCTTCTGCCCTCTGCCTTCTGCCTTCCCCAACCAAGATCACCAAAAGTTGCCAAGAACCAACATATAGTTCAAAGCTATAAATGGAGTTCAAAAAACTCAAAACTTAATTACAGCAAGGAACATGGTCAAATAGTTCATTTGTACCGTCCCGCGATGAGAGAGAAATAAAAATTCAGATTTCAGGCGATCGCTTTATCACTCAATTTTTGGCGAAACATATTTTTGAACCATATTGTAGACATTTTGAATCATATTTTGACCGAAAGTTTAAAATTTTCGACTAAATTAGTGTGTCTTGCTCGGCATTTTTTACCAAGTCTAAAAATAAAACTTTTGGTCGTATTATGGTTCACATTTAAAACACGCGGACATAATTTGATTCATAAAGTTAAGTTATTGATTGGCTCAAAAGCTTGAAATTACGTTAACTTTTGGTCACGTTATGGTTCAAAATTTGGTCATGCAGGGGGTAAAATCACACTTAGGCAAAAACCTTCGTAGTATTTGGGATTTAACTGTACTACCCGACTAAAATCTTCTATCGCGCCGTTGAAGTTGCCTTGCTCAAGCTTTTGCACACCCTGGTTATAGTATTCCTGATAATTCATCTGTTGAATGCGCGTTTGTGGTGACTGTGCAGCTAGGACAGCAACAGGTATTCCACTCAGTACGCTAGTTGTTATTCCCAGGATGGCAACAGAAGAGTGAATGTAGTTCATAGCTTGATTTTCTCCGTGTAAAACATATCAAGACAGACGCACGGGATTGTTCTCGACTAGATCCATCCTAAGCAGTTTAAAGCTTCAAACCCAGCTAAGGAGAGACCGCTTTCACTCCTATACCACCCGTGTTCTTAATTGCTCGTTGTGTGTCGTGGATCTGGGTCTTCGGGCTGGTATCTTAATGAGCGGGCAAGTGCCTAACCCAAAATACTTTGTAATAGCAACCAAACATTTAGCCCAACGATGACAATAGCAACTCCCCAGGATAAAGATTTGAGCCATAAGGGATTTACAAACTCACCCATTAAGCGACGGTTACTTGTAAACATCACCAAAGGAATCACTGCAAACGGTAACTGCAAACTGAGGATAACTTGACTTAGAACTATGAGGCGGCTTGTGCTATGTTCCCCAAAGATAATAATTGTAATCAACGCTGGAATGATGGCAAGCAGACGGGTAACTAAACGCCGTAACCAGGACGGGAGGCGAAATTGTAAAAAGCCTTCCATGACAATCTGCCCAGCCAGGGTTGCAGTCAATGTTGAACTTTGACCGGAAGCAAGTAAGGCAATGCCAAAAATAGCACTAGCAGCACTAACACCTAACAATGGTGAAAGCAGTTTGTAAGCATCTTGAATTTCTGCCACATTCTGATTCCCAGAAAAATGAAATGTTGCAGCAGACACAATTAAAATCGCTGAGTTGATAAACAGTGCTAATGACAAAGCAAAAGTTGAATCAATTGTGCCAAACTTAATTGCTTCCCATCTTTTTTCAGTAGTAGGTTGCCAATCACGGGTTTGCACAATAGATGAGTGTAAATATAAATTGTGAGGCATCACTGTTGCCCCTAAAATGCCAATAGCAATGTAGAGCATTTCTGGGTTACTTAAAATCTCTGGTTTGGGCAGATATCCAAACATTATCCCGCCCATATCAGGTCGGGAGAACAGAATTTCTGCTGTGAAACAAAAGCCTACAGTTGTTATCAACATTATTACCAAGGCTTCTGTATAGCGAAAGCCTTTACTTTGCAGGAATAGCAATACCAAGACATCCAGCGCAGTGATGCACACACCCCATAGCAAGGGAATACCGAATAAAAGTTGCAGGGCGATCGCACTTCCCAGTAGTTCCGCCAAGTCACAAGCGGCGATCGCAATCTCACACAGTATCCACAAACAAAAGCTTACCCTTTTGCCGAAATAGTCCCGACAAGCCTGCGCCAAATCTCGCCCCGTAGCAACTCCCAAACGTACACATAGCGATTGCAGTAATATCGCCATCAGGTTCGACAGCAGAATGACTGTCAACAAGGTGTAGCCAAACTTAGCTCCCCCAGCGATGTCTGTTGCCCAGTTTCCAGGGTCTATATATCCCACTGAAACCAGATATCCTGGCCCTGCATAAGCAAGCATTTTACGCCAAAAGCTTTTACTGTTGGGAACTCTGATGCTGCGGTGAACCTCTGGTAGGCTGGGTTTGTTTTCTGGGATAGTCATTTACTTTGCCATAAAATATTCTCATATTCTTTTCATAATGTCAGAAAATGTAGAATAAACATTAACCATTAGGCAAATAGAGTAGAGATGTTACAATACCTTAGTAGATTGTCAGTACTCCCTACATTACCGCCATTGTCGGCATTGGTATAACGATGGGATTGCTAATACAGCACCGACGAAAGCCACAAGCCAGGGTAAATTAGAAGCTTCAACGCTTGACACTACGCCGTATTAATATTCCTAAAATACCCGGTCCTAAGAATACAGCACTAGCGATCGCCGGAATATTCCACTCTTGTTTAGTCGTGCTAGTTGCAGTTTTTTCTGACTGGGCTAATTCTTGGGATGGAGGAGATGGTGTATTCACACCAGATGCAACCGTAACCTCATATTTCATCTGAAATGGCTGGAAATTGCCCTCGGTTTTAGGCGTACAGCTTAACTCCAGTTGATAAATTCCAGTCTTGGAAAAGACAATTATGAGCCTGAACAATTGCTTGAGCGATCGCTAACCCAAATCCAGATCACTCAGTACGATGCGAGCGATCGCTTCTTCTGTCAAGGGTAAGTCAACGATGAAGGTGCTACCTTTACCAACTTGGCTTTGCAACTGTATACTACCTCTATGAGCCTGAACAATTGCTTGAGCGATCGCCAATCCCAATCCAGATCCACCAGTACGACGCGAGCGATCGCTATTCACTCGATAAAAACGGTCAAAAATTCGCTTTTGCTCGTGCGATGCAATGCCAATACCTGTATCTTGAACTTCAATTACAGCATGACCGTTGCTGCATTTAAGGATAACAGTTACATAACCACCAGCAGGGGTGTATTGAATAGCATTGGCAATTAGATTAGAAAGCACACGTAACAGTTGATCTTCATCTCCCATTACGTATAAAAGCTCTTGGGATAACACCAAAGATGTTAGCTGCAAAGAAGCCGCAGCCGCTAACGCTGAAAATTCTTCTATCAGGTCATTAATCAAAATATTTAGACAGCAATGTATCTTTTGTGTCGCCAGCGTTTGCTGTTCCAATCGAGACAGCAACAGCATATCCTGAACTAGTTCAGCTAGTCGATGATTCTGACGTTGAATAGATGCCAAAATATCTCGCGCCTCCTCCGGCAGATACTCCATATCAAATAAAGTTTCTACCGTTGCATTAATCGCTGCTAGAGGAGTACGCAACTCATGAGAGGCATCAGACGTAAACTGTTGCATTTGTTTATACGACCTGTCAATCGGTCGCATTGCTAACCCTGCCAACCACCAACTAGAACCGCCAACTAACAGTACAGTAATTGGCAATCCCACGGCCAAAATTAATTTTAAAGCAGCGAGACGACTATCAAGATCATTTAGATTGCGCCCTACCTGAATATAGCCCCAAACCTGATTATCTTGAGTGTGCAACAGTAGAGACTTTTGACTGTAACGATTGCCTTGTAAGTCTTTGACTGTTTGCCACACTTGGGTTTGCACAGTCGGTGGCAATTCATCAGCTTGGAAACCTGCTACCGCAATTAACCGTCCTGAACCATCGACAAAACGGATGTAATATTGCTTATCTTTGTATACAGGACTAAAAATGCCGTGTTCATAACGGGTACTTTTACCGTGGCTCAGGATCTTTTGGGTAGGACAACTGGATGGGGCTAAACAAATATTTGGTAAAACCTGCTGGAAAACTGGCTCTGTAATACCAGCTTGTTTCAAAGTCGGTTCAATTACATCATGTAGTGTACCCGCTACCGATTCCAGTTCCCGGTTGATAGAAACCACATAAGCATCAATGATTACCTCATAAATCACGAAACCGCATAAGGATAGAATCAGAGCCATAACTACCGCATACCAGGTAGCCAATTGCCAGCGAGTCTTACGAAATAGTCGAATCTGCATTGCCAGGATTGAAACGATAGCCCATACTAGGGATAGTTTCGATTAAGCCATCACAACCATATTCCGATAATTTGCGTCGCAAAAGTCGGATTTGAGCTGCTACTACATTACTAACGCGTTCTGCACTAAATGCATACAGATGATTCAAAATTTGGTCGCGAGTAATAACTGTATTAGGACGTTTCATCAAGTATTCTAATAATTGAAATTCTTTTTTTGTTAAATAAATTACCTTATTTTCACCATTAGGATACTGCCGCGAAACTGTACAATTACCGCAGTCTAGGATAAGGCCACCAACTTGCAATTGTAAAGGCTGGAACTGGGGCGTAAGCGTTGCACCTCCAAAGGAAGCTCGCCTTTGCAAAGCCCGCAACCGTGCCAGTAGTTCTGCCATGCCAAACGGCTTGATCAGATAGTCATCAGCCCCTGCGTCTAGTCCAGCTACCTTATCTGCCATGCTATCTTTAGCGGTTAGCATCAGCACAGGCAAAGTATTGCCCCGAACCCGTAAACGCTTGCACAGTTCTAAACCTGACATTCCCGGTAACAACCAATCAACAATTGCCAGTGTATATTGAGTCCAATCATGTTCTAGATAAATCCAGGCTTCATTTCCATTCAAAACCCAGTCAACAATATATCTTTCTTTACTCAACTTTCGCTGAATTGATGCACCCAGATCCGGCTCATCTTCAACTAGCAAAACTTTCATAATTAGCAGATGTATTTTAGCAATTTGTTCATTAAATTACACGCAATTGAGCAATACCAATTGGTAACTCTAGATTCATACCAGCGAGAATGGTAGATATCTTGTAGAACTTATCACCAGTAGTCACTGCTGTTTTTTTAACATTATTCATTTCTACGATGATGATAGTTCCAGGAGTGATTGATTCGGCAAACTCTAATGTAGCTTTTTTGCCTTGAATAGAAACTTTTGCAGCAAATTTTTTACCGGATTGCTCGGACACCTCAATATTCTCTCTGAGAACAATGTTAGCTGGAGCTTCGATAATTAGCTGAGAAATAGCCTTGCTTTGTTGTGGAACTCCTATTTTTAAGGTATATCTCATAATCCTCGCGTGGCGAATACCCTGAGGAAATTCTACTAAACTAATAACGTGAGGAAAGTTACTAGATTGTGGCGTAGGATTTGCAGAAGTAGCTGGAACTAAAACTGCCATAGTCAAGGCGAAAATAGCAGTATATGTTAGTAGTTTATTCATTATCACTCCTATAATTACTTCACTATGTTCATCAATCATCAGAATTATCTTCGGTAAATGAAGCTACCTATTAAGAGGTTAACAAAGTGAGATGAAATTTGGATGAAATTTTAGCCATTACCAAGATGAGTAATGAGTAATATTGTAATCGTTGAGAATTCTTGCCTAAGTATCTATAATTCAAGATGCCAAACAAAGGTAAATACAGCAAAATAGATTAATTTCTTGATCAGCTTCCTCATTTAATAGGTAAATCAAAAAATCTCTTAGTTATTAGTTTGGTAGCCAGAAATAAAATTGAGATGATAATTAAAAATTTATAAAATTAACAAAGTTTAGGGTTTAAGTCCCCTGCTTCTATCAAGCAGCGCGTTTTGTGTCGGGGTCTAAATCCCCGTCACAAAACCTACTTGCGACTTGCGACTTGTTTTAATATTTATTTTAAATATTAAATTATTGACATTTTCAACATTATTAAACTAAAGATACTTAGGTTAATTAAAGTAACGTCTTGTTATTTTTTTACTATGCATTCTTTCTGGCTCAAAGAATGAAATTGATTATAGAGATAAACTCAAGACTATATTCAGAATTAATGTGTAGGGAACTGAGCTATCCCTACGGGAATCTCTACGTCACTACCAATAACTTTAGCCGAAATGCTATAAAGAGAAGTAGAACTGAAAGTTTGTTGTAATACTCTATTAAGAGTAATATTAATTTTAGTTGTAGTAACAACTGTTTCAGGAAAAAATATTATGATTTTTCTACCATTTACAGAAACATTGATCTTGATTTTTTCACCTTGATTATCCAACACATCAATATCATTGCTTACAGCTACAGTAGATGGAGTATCAATTATTATCTGGGAAATACTTTTGCCATTCTGAGGAATGTTTATTCGGAAAGTATGTTTAACAAGTTGCCAACTATTAGGTGAAAATTGGAGATTATTATCCACATTGGGATCTACGTCATAGTCTGTTTTGGCAATTGCATATCCAGCAGAAATTAAAGCTGAGGTAGCCGCAGTAAATGCTACAGTAGCGTAAATTATTTTTTTCTTCATCTTAGCTGTCAAACTAATAAAATATGTTTATAAGATTACATTTTTTTTAGTGCATCAAGTACTATTTGATTAGTATGACAGAAGACTATGAAATTTGGATGAAATTTTGACTGTTTAACTAAAATTATTCATTCATGTTATGGTAAGTAGCCACGGCTGAAGGATAACTGCGATTGAGGTAGCGGAATATCCAATATTTGAAAACTGTATCCATGATCACTGGAACAGTAGCAATAAACAAAGAAGTAAGACTTTTGTTTTCTGGTAAACCGTAATGCTTGAAAGTACTTTCTATAATTATTTGCCAACCATAAGGAGAGTGAAAGCCGACAAATATATCTGTAGATAGAATAATTAAAAAAGCCTTGGCAGAGTCGCTTAAACTATAAGTTAGATCGCCAGCAAAAGACATAAGTATGGATAATTGCTGTTTGCCTGTTAGGATTAAAATAATTAATGTAATGGCTGTAAGCATATCTGTAAAGACATTTGTTACTGCATTAATCCTTTTAATTTTATTTTCTTCTACTAACGCAATAGCTTTTTTCTTAAGCTTCTTTTGAACAACCTCGTCAGAGAATGTGGTGATTTTACCTATTCGAGCTTCAAAATAAACACGTTGCTCAAATCTTTTGAGTTCCGCCAAAGCTTTTTCTTCTTGAGAAGCGTTTAAGAAGATATTTGACTCTTGTGAATTCCAAAATTTCTCAACTAGAGGAGCGATGAAAAAGTTTCTAGAAAGCTGATTTATAAGTAATGGAACTACAATCAGAATTAACAGAAAACGGAGGGAGGAAATTGTTTGCAGTCGAGAAGCGCGAAACTCTTCAATAAACTTTGCTTCGGCATTTGGATCTAACGTCTGTTGAAATTTTCCTATCGTCCGCAGGATAGATCGAGGAATAAAGCTCATCTTTTGAGATGATGACTTTGATTTCATCTTAATTTATAATCATCAAAATTATAGTTGCACCATAATTTAGTGGGACAACTGTGGCGTTTTAAAGAGTTATAAGATTTAAGGATTAAGTCTCTAACCTCTACTTTACAAAAACGGGATGAAATTAAGATGAAAAATCAGTATTTTATAAAAATTTTCCAGATTTAGTTATTTTCGTATATATTAAAAACGGCAAGTTTTACTTGAATAACTATTACTTTGATGATTTGCGATCGCAAAGCTAATGTGGTTGAGTATTCAGTCAGAATAATTACTTCAAATGCGATCGCTATCAGATTCTCTGTCCATATACTCAACTAAATTGATTTAAACCACGTTTTCTTGAGCAAGAGGACATGGATAACTTGGATCGCCTGTTTCTATCTGAATTGTAGTGTGTTCGATACCAAAATGGTCGTGAAGTTGTTGATTTAGCTGAACTAAAAAAGCATCATTAGGATTTCTAGTAGGCATAATTAAGTGAGCAGTGAGAGCTGTTTCTGTGGTACTCATTGCCCAGATGTGCAAGTCATGAACACTAGATACACCGGGAAGTTCAGCTAAGAATGTACGGACTGCAAGTGGTTCAATACCTGCTGGTACTGCATCTGTGACTAAGTTCAAAGATTCTTGGAACAATTGCCAAGTACTCACAACAATCACGACAACAATCATCAAACTCACAACTGGGTCAAACCATAGCCAACCAGTGGTAACAATCGCAATACCAGCCAGGACTGCACCCAAAGACACCGCCGCGTCAGCAACTAAGTGAATAAAGGCTCCCCTAATATTCAAGTCTCTTTCACGACCTGACAAGAACATTAAGGCACTTCCCATATTGATGGCAATACCTACCGCAGCCACGCCGATAATTGTACCGCCTGATACTGGGCTGGGTTCACGGAAACGCCCGATAGCTTCCCAGGCAACTGCACCAGAAGCTACGAGTACGAGGATAGCGTTTAATAAAGCAGCCAAAATAGAGGAGCGACGTAACCCGTAAGTACGGCGTGGTGTTGGTTGGCGACGACCGAGGAAGCTTGCTCCCCAGGCGAGTAATAAACCTAGAACATCACTCAAATTGTGACCAGCATCGGCAAGTAGGGCAAGGGAATTGGCAGCTAACCCATAAACTACTTCAATGACAACAAATCCAGTGTTGAGAGCAACGCTAATAATGAAGGCACGGTTGTAATTAGTCGGTTCGTGGTTGTGTCCGTGACTGTGATTGTGAGACATGAATATTGCCCTTAAAGCGTTACCAACGGCGACAGAACTTCTATGCTTTGACAAGTGACAAACTTATCTTTAAGCATATCTTTGACCAAGGAAAGAAATTCAGCGATCGCACTTTCAGTATCAATAACCGTAATGACAAGTGGTAGCACAGAAGACTCAATAGATGGATCTAGTTTGTTCATAGTGCGAAAAATACCATGTTTGCCATATCCGGAAATTGCTCGCATCACCGTCATCCCTGTTATTCTCTGTTGGCGAGCGATTCCCAAGAGAATTTGGTGAAGTGGTTGGTGCTGCCAACTATCAGATTCACTAATGTAAATTGTTAGCTGCTTCCATTTAATTGGTTCGTGGTTGTACTGTTGAAGCATAAGGTTTATTTTGTTGCTATCACTTGCTATTAATCATCGTTTGAAGGTAAAGCGACCATTAAATTTTTCACCTTTTACATCAGTTTGAATAACAACTTTATACTCTCCCGTTGCAGTTGCAGGCAGCTTTGCTGTGTATTGCTTCTCCTCAGAATTATAAGGAACTTGTAGAGTTTTGTTAGTGCCATCTGGTAACTTAACTTGAGCGGTGAGCTTGGCATCAGTAATTGCTTTGTCCTGCTCGCTGTGTACGCTGATATCTAAATGAGTAGAATCTTTTTCTATATCTGGTTTAAACTCTAAATTATATTTGCCTGACTCTACAACTTGATTGCTACGCTTCTCTGCACTATTGGAGTGATCACCTTTTTCATCATGGTCATGACCGTCGTTTTCATTATGCGCTTCCCCAGTTTTAGCAGCTGTTTCTGTGGTTGCTGTTTTGGTAGCATCTTCCGAGTTAGCAGCTTGATTAGCACCACTACAAGCACTCAATGAAATTAATCCTACACTGGTAACAATTGCCAAACTGGTCTTCAGAAATTTCATTAATTCAAACTCCTTGATATTTTGTGAACTAAAAACTAGTACAGCTTGGCGGAAATAAACAGACCATCTGGAATTTGTAAAAAGCTTGTGGTATGACTATTATTTCTTTTGACTTTTGCCTTGTTGTACTAGGCTCTGGCCTCTCCTGCAATTTCTGGCTGAATAATTGGCTCAGTCTTTTTCGGCATCAAAAATCTACCAAACTGTACATACAAAGCCGGAAGTACCAAAAGAGTTAAAGCAGTCGAGGTAAACAATCCACCCAACACCACAACAGCTAGTGGCTGGAGGATTTCTTTTCCGGCTCCGCTACCAATTACCAAGGGTGCCATACCCAGAGCCGATGATAGCGCCGTCATTAAGATAGCAGCCAACCTTTCTATTGACCCTTCCATCAAAGCCTGCCGCAAAGGCTGTCCTTCTGCCATCCTAGAATTGTAGTTCTCAACCAGTAATAGTCCATTCCGTGTAGCAACGCCGAATAAAGTAATAAATCCTACCATTGAAGCTACAGAGAGAATACCGCCAGTTAAAGCGATGGAAATGACTCCACCCACTAAGGCCAAGGGCAAGTT
Organism: Nostoc sp. UHCC 0251; assembly: GCF_034932245.1. NCBI lineage: Bacteria > Bacillati > Cyanobacteriota > Cyanophyceae > Nostocales > Nostocaceae > Nostoc > Nostoc sp. UHCC 0251. The sequence goes on along the minus strand of NZ_JAYGHD010000290.1, from coordinate 55,107 downwards.
TATCAAGATCATGATGGTGGCAGGAATCGACTTGACAGCAAAGTAAATCAGGACTGCGATCGCCACAAGTGCTAATCCCCCAGCCGAAAGTAAAGTTTTCGTCGCTCCTTCTTGGGCTTCAAATTGACCACCGTATTCAATAAAATATCCAGAGGGTAATTGCACCTGTTGCTTAACTCTGTCCCGAATATCCTTAATTACAGAACCTAAATCTCGTCCAGCCACATTGCTGGATACGACAATATAGCGGGAGACATTTTCGCGGTTGATGGTATTGGGGCCTGTACCATAGTTGATTTTTGCGACTTGGGCTAATGGAATTTTTTGTCCGTTGGGTGTATCAACTAACAAATTACCGATAATTTCAATATTGTTACGGTATTTTTCTTGCAACCAAACCACCATATCAAAGGTTTGTTGTTGCTCCAATACTTGGGAAACGACTCGCCCATTCAGTGCAGTTTCTACTATCTCTGATAATTCGCCAATAGTTAAACCATAGCGGGCTGCTGCATTGCGGTCGAATTGAATTTGTACCTGTTTAATCGGTACTTGCGGTTCTAGTTGCAAATCGACTAGACCCGAAACCTGGCCCATAGCTGATTGTACTTGTTGACCAAGGGTGCGGAGTTGTTCCAAATCGGGGCCAAAAATTTTCACAGCGATGGCACTCCGTACACCTGAGAGTACCTCATCCATCCGGTGCGAAATAAACCCGCCGATATTGGGAACGACTCCGGGAATTTTTTCAAACTCCTGGCGAATTGTTTCAATCGTCTTGTCTCGATCTTTTCCCCCCTCCTCGCTGAGTTGGACATCTATTTCCGCAGCGTTTACACCAGCTACCTCAGTATCCCCCTGAGCGCGTCCAGAGCGCAATTGAGCCGTTTCAACCCCAGGATTTTTTTTCAAGGCTTCTTCGATAGCTATCCCTACTTGATTGGTCGCATCCAGAGACTGACCAGGCATTAAAACTGCGGCGATCACCAAAGAGCGGTCTTGGAATTCTGGTAAAAAAACTTGCCCTAACGAGAGTAGAATCATCGTTGAAGCGACAAAAGCAGCGATCGCACCTGTCAAAATAATCTTGGGGCGACGAATAGAAAATTTCAAAAGTGGACGATACAGGCGATGGGAAAATCGTTCAACCCAAGTTTCTGTACTTGGTAAACGCCGATTTACTAGCAAAAGGGCGCACAGTGCTGGAGTCAATGTCAGTGCTACTAAGGTAGAAGCGCCAATTGACAGCAAATAAGCTACAGCCATCGGTGTAAAAATCCGACCTTCTACACCAGAAAGAGCAAAAATTGGTGCAAAGACGACTGCAATAATGATTGTCGAGAACAGTACGCTTACCCGCACCTCCACTGAGCCATTAAAAACAACTTGCAGTGGTGGTACAGGATTGCCTGCTATCTGATTTTCTCGCAAACGGCGGTAGACGTTCTCCATATCAACAATTGCATCATCCACCACTGAACCAATCGCAACAACAAGTCCGCCCAAAGTCATTGTATTGATGCCTTGTCCCGTCCAATTCAGGATCATCATTCCCAACAACAAAGACACGGGAATCGCACTCAAACTAATAATCACCGTGCGCCAGTTCATCAGAAATAAAATCAAGATGACACAAACGATGATCGTGCCATCACGCAAAGCTTCTTCAACGTTTTTGAGCGAGGCTTCGATAAAATCTTCCTGACGGAAAGTAGTTGTAATTTTCACATCTTTGGGCAGACCAACTTGAATTTCCTCTATTGCTGTCTCAACTGCCTTCGTTACTTTTGGCGTATCTGCTGCTGGCTGTTTGTTGACTGTCAAAATTACCGCTTTTTTACCCGCAAAACTGCCATCGCCGCGTTTGAATGCTGCACCGATTTGGACATCCGCCACTTGTTCCAACAATACTGGAATGCCATTTTTGGCTTTAATTACTGATTTCTTCAGCTGTTCAATAGATTCAATCCGCCCAACACCTCGCACCAAAGTTTCTTGGTCGGGAGTAATTAAAAATCCCCCTGGTGCATTAGCGTTGGCTGCTTGTGCTGCTTTGGTGACATCATCTAGGGAAACATTAAACGCCTTCAGTTTATCTGGGTTTACCAGCACTTGATACTGACGCTCATCCCCTCCAAATATGACAATATTACTTACACCAGGAACAGCCAGCAGGCGGTTTTTCACCTGCCAATTGACAATTCGCCAAACCTCCATCAAAGGAGTAGTTTCAGAAGTAAAGGCATATTTGACAGTCCATCCCAAAGGCGAACTAACGGGCAGAACCTCTGGGTCTTCTACACCTTGCGGTAGTTGACTACGTGCTTGTTGCAACCGTTCCGTTATCAATTGGCGGGCGCGATAAATTTCTGTATCCAAGCTAAAAGTGGCTCTCACAGCCGAAAGACCTACAGCTGAGGAAGAACGCAATGCTTCTAGTCCGGGAGTGCCGTTAATCACACTTTCTATTGGTCGAGTAACTAAAGATTCAACCTCTTCTGGTGCTAGTCCTGGAGCTTCGGTCATAATTTCCACTTGCGGTGGAGCAAAGTTGGGAAATACATCCAGTGGCATTTGCGTCAGGACGAGAAAGCCCCAAAGTGATACGAGGATGGAAGCAATAACTACTAGCCAGCGTTGAGCGATCGACCATTTAACAATAGAATTGAGCATATTTTGACTTACATAGGATTTTTCAGCCCTAAACCCTGTCTAAAATTGTCAATCTAAAATCCCTTGGTACAAAATTTCGTAAAATCATGACCAATTGAGGGTTTAAATTGAAACGCAGAGGGGCGCAGAGTTGAGCGCAGAGGAGCGCAAAGGTTGTTCGAGTTTATTTGCTACGAACTTAGGCAAAGCTGTACTTAGTTTGGTGAATGAGGATTTTCACGTTCTTCATTCTCAAGAAGCTTGGCTGGTTGAGACAATGTAGGTTGCTTATGGTTGTCGGTATAAATCTCAGTTTCATACTCGTAGCCTGAATTGCCCACTGCTATTAAAGGCGATCGCGTGCGACGACCAGACCAGAAGCTACCTCCCATGAAAGCTACGGTAGCAATGGCTGCTCCTCCTCCTGCTAAGAGCAACCATAAAGGTAGAGGGAAGCTGTTAGCTTTAACCTCGGTTTCTTCTGAGCGCGAATCTCCTTCTTGCGAGTGGTCGTCTTCTTTGGGTTTCTTATCACCCCGTAATGACTGTGCATAAAGTTGTGGCGCACGCTGGGTAACTACCGAATCTCCCTCGAATAAACCACTTTTAATCTCAATTAAATCTCCAGAGGTTTGTCCTAACTCAACTTCAACAGATTGGAAGGCATTGCCGTTTTGGACATAGACCAATTTCTTATTATTTGCATCCACTACAGCAGATCGGGGAATTGCCAAAGTAGCTGTAGATGTCTGGCTTGTTACAACTTCAAGTTCGGTAAACATTCCGGGTTTGAGCTGCCCTCTGGTGTTATTGACTTCGGCTTGTACTGGTACTACTCGCGTTTCTCCTTCCACTACTGAGCCAATCCGTGTAATCTTTCCTGTAAAGGATTGATTAGGTACGCTAGCAACCTTCATCCTTACCTGTTGACCTGTTCTCACTTTATCTAAATCTTTTTCATAGATATTCGCTGTGGCAAAAACCCGACTATCATTAACAATCGTCATTAATCTGCCACCCGCATCCTGGAAAGATTGGCCGATAGTAACTTCTCTATCAGCAACCTTCCCCGAAATCGGAGCTGTTACTGTTATTAGCCCCTTAGTATTAGCGCGGTTTCCTAGTTGAGAAAGGCGAGTTTCATAAATAGTATTGCTGCGATTAATATTGGACTTTGCTAGTTGAACTGCTGCTTGAGCGCGCTTTAGCTGATTTTCAGCCGCGATCACATCACGGTGGCTGTTAGCTGTGGTTAGTTTAGCTTTAGCTTCTGCTAGCTGGGTTTGAGATTCAAGAGCGTTGCGACGTGCCAAAGCTCCTTCAGTGGCTAACACTTGATCTTTCTCATACTTTTCTTGAGCAAATGCGACTTGGCTTTGAGCTTGGGCGATTTCTGCTGTGGCTATTTGTTGATAGCGATCGTAATTTTGTTGAGCCAGCCTCAAGTCAGCTTGAGCTTGCTGTAAATCAGCCTGACCTTGTGCTAATTTGTCCTGAGATTCCACGCGCAATGTCACTAAATCTGGACTGGTTACAACGGCTACAGGTTGACCTTTCTTTACTGATGCGCCTGGTTCTACCAACAGTTCAACTACTTTTACCCCTTGAATTGGGGTGGTGACTTCCACTTTCTGACTAGGTAAGGTTTCAATCTGTCCAGTAGTTTTAATGCCGACAGCTAATCGTTGACGTTGCACTGGTTCGACCTTAACTCCTAGCAGTTTTGCGGTTTCTGCGTCAACTTCAACAGAACCCGTCAATTCGCCTCCTGCTTGAAAAGCACTTCCGCCAGTGTGGTCATGACCACCACCAGCCAAAACAGTAGTAGGAGTATTTAGTAGTAACAAACTCAACATTGTCAACGAAATATAATGCAGTGGAGCAGAACATTGAAATAAATTAGAGATTCCCATCGCTTGTTGTGTCCTCAGGTAATGAGAAAGCAGAGTCGCATTTGGATGTTGGCATTTGATGTGCAAATTTGGACTACCGCTTTCTTTAACTAGTTACATTGCTTTTGTGAGTAGTTTAAGGAGTTTGACTAGTACTCTTTTTCCAGTGTTTCATATTGATATGAAATTTGGGTGAAATTTTTAGTAGCGATCGCTATTATGAATAACTATTATATTTAGGCTATATTCAGGTTTTGAATCTTACACTTTTTCAATAAACACAAAATACACAGAGTATATATAACCCATACATATTTTTGGATTGCTGTAGGCATTTTTACAACATAACCATAAATATCTACAATATTTATATACCCTGAGTACCATTAGCTAGCGTACAAATTAAATAGCCCACAGCTTTCCAAGTAATTAAGAAAGCGATCGCTATCAAGCTGAAGCCATTAGAACTATCTTAAAAATGAGGCAGAAGGCAGAAGTAAAGAAAAATTTTATCCTTTGTTGTGTTCGCGTAGCATGTGCTTTGCGCTAACTTTAGTTCATAGTGCTTCTTGCAAAAGTCATAATTTTAAACTTTAGAATTAGTCTAAAATTCTATTATTTAAAGGATTTTAAAATTCCAGCAGACTTGATAACCAGATAAGTCAAAACTTAAATATTTGATTAATTTAAATTTTCCACTAAAGAGCGATATAAGTTGATGACGTGACTGTCAGCCAAACTATAATAAACATTCCGACCTTCTCGACGATAGCTGACTAAACGCATAGCTTTCAATAACCGCAGCTGATGACAAACTGCTGATTCACTCATCTTCGTTAATGCAGCTAGATCGCAAACACACAACTCACTAGAAGCCAAAGCTGATAAGAGACGTATACGGTTTGTATCTGCTAACACCCCAAAAATTTCTGCCATTTGCTGTGCTTTATCTGTCGGTAAAATTTGCGCCTGAGATGAACGTACATTGTCTAGATGCACCAGATGGGTATCACAGGTAGGAGTGTCAGAACTTGGGATTAAGTCCAAGTCCTGCTTTTTCTTGTGCTTATTCATAGCAAGTTTTACTTAGCAATGGTTATCAATCTCAATAATACCTAAAATGATAACCATTGTACAATTGAATAGTTGTTCAATTGTTGTAGTAGAATATTGGCAGTTAACTTTTCGCCTTGGTTGTAAAGCTGCCATGACTCAAACTCCTTCCCTAAAAACCCAAACTTTGCAAGTTGGCGGTATGGACTGCGGAAGCTGCGCCAAGACAATTGAAGTCGGTTTGCAGCAGTTACATGGTGTTACAGAAGCAACGGTAAACTTTACAACTGGTAAAGCTAGGGTTTCCTATGACCCAGAGGTATTGAGTGAAACGAGTATCTATGACCGAATTAAAGGTTTGGGTTATACGATAGAGCAAAGTCATGAGGCGCAATCCCATCAGCATACTCATTCCTGTGGCGGTGAAGACGACCATGACCACCAAAATCATGACCATAACGTAGATGTAGTTTCTCTGCAAACGCTACAGCTACAAATTGGCGGGATGGATTGTGGCAGTTGTGCTAAAACCATTGAGGTTGGGGTGCAGAAGATAATAGGCGTAAAAGAAGCATCAGTCAGCTTTGCCAGCGAAAGACTGCATATATCCTATGACTCACAATTAGTAAATGAGAAAGCAATTTATGACCGGATTAAAGATTTAGGTTATACGGTTGAGGAGGGTGTTGAAGCAAGTTCCTATCATCACACTGATTCTAGTGGTCATGACCACAAGAATTATAACCACGAGCATTCTCAGCCAATAAACAAGTCCAAACAAAAACAAAAGTCCGACCTAACAAGCTGGAGATTCTGGATTAAAAATCGTCGAGGACAGAGTGTCATACTTGCAGGCATAGGTTTAGTTTTAGGTTTACTTACTCAGTATTTAGTGCTACCCATCTGGATTGCACGAGCTTTTTATGGAATTGGCATAGTAATTGCAGGCTATCCTATTGCACGGGCGGGTTTGTTTGAGTTGCGCTTGCGCCGTGCCGATATGAATCTGCTGATGACCATATCAGTTATTGGGGCAGTAATTTTGGGAGACTGGTTTGAGGCAACGCTAGTCCTGTTTTTGTTTTCTTTGGGTACAACACTGCAAGTTTTCACCTTTGGTCGCACGCGCAATGCTATCAGCGCTCTCATGGATTTAACTCCACCTACTGCTACTGTCAAGCGAGGGAATAAAGAAGTTACAGTTGCCGTTGAAAGCGTTCAAGTTGGTGAAATTTTGACGCTTCGACCCGGACAGCGCGTGGCGTTGGATGGTGTAATCGTTTCTGGCAGCAGTGCCATTGATCAATCGCCAATTACAGGAGAGTCAATTCCAGAAGATAAAGCTCCAGGCGATACTGTCTTTGCCGGAACATTGAATCAATCAGGTTTTTTAGAAGTTAAAGTAACTCACACTGTTAGTGATACAACTGTTTCTAAAATTATCCATTTGGTAGAATCCGCTCAAGGAAGTCGCGCTCCTTCTCAGCAGTGGGTGGATCGGTTTGCAGAGATATACACCCCAATTGTAATTTTGATTGCGATCGCCATTGCCCTGATTCCGCCCTTGGCTTTTGCTCAACCTTTTAACGTCTGGCTCTATCGGTCGCTGGTGATGTTGGTAATAGCCTGTCCCTGTGCTTTAGTAATTTCTACTCCTGTTTCAATTGTCAGCGCCATTGGTGCAGCAACTCGTAAGGGCGTTTTGTTCAAAGGGGGTAATGCGCTGGAAACCGCCGGACGTTTGACTACTTTTGCTTTTGATAAGACTGGTACGATTACGCAAGGGCTACCCGTTGTACAAAAGGTTTATGACCTTGGCAAGGTAAGCGCAAACATGGTGTTACAGATTGCAGCCTCAGTTGAGCAACAGTCTGAGCATCCTCTCTCCAAGGCAATTGTAGCCAAGGCTCATGAGCAAGGTATGGAGTTAGAAGCACCTATTAAATTTACAGCACTACCTGGGAAAGGGATTCAGGCGAACTTGAGGAAGCAGTTGTACTTCATAGGCAATCAAAGGTTGTTTTTAGACCAAGGTATTCGCTTATCTGGTGAAGCTGAATCTTTGCTAGCTGAAATTGAACAACTCGGTCAAATTCCGGTGCTGATAGGGACAAGTGAAGGGTTATTGGGAGCGATCGCACTTTCTGATGGCATCCGCCTAGAAGCCACAGAAGCCCTGCGACAGTTGAGGCGGGTTGGATTAAAGCGGTTAGTGATGTTGACAGGAGATCGCACTGCTGTTGCTAAACAGATTGCCCAGCAAGTTGGAATTACAGAGTACCGAGCAGAACTGCTACCTGAAGATAAACTTGAAGAAATTCAACTCCTGCGTCAAAAAGGAGTAGTAGGTATGGTTGGGGATGGTATTAATGATGCTCCTGCACTTGCTGCTGCGGATATCAGTTTTGCGGTTGGTGGAATAGATATTGCTTTGGAGACAGCAGATGTAGTGATCGTGGGAAGCGACCTCAGACGACTTGCTTATGCAGTAGAACTAAGCCGTCGTACTGTATCTGTAATTCAACAGAATGTTGTCTTTTCTTTAGTAACAAAAGGTTTGTTTCTGTTGTTGGGAACCTTTGGATTTGTTGGGTTAGCTGTAGCCGTCTTAGCAGATACGGGAACTTCCTTATTAGTTACTGCAAATGGAATGCGGCTATTTAAAACCAAGACTGTTAAGGATTAAGCAATGGTACACGACCACAGCCACAAGCACCAGGGACACGAACACGGACAGGGCAACTACAACCGCGCTTTCGCAATTGGTACTGCCCTTAATATCGGATTTGTGATTGTTGAAGCAGTCTATGGCTACCGAGCAAACTCGCTGGCTTTGGTTGCCGATGCTGGTCACAATTTGAGTGATGTATTGGGACTACTATTAGCTTGGGGAGCAAGTGCCCTTACCCGACGACCTCCGACCCGACGACATACCTACGGATTGCGTCGTTCCTCAATTTTGGCGGCTCTGATCAACGCACTTGTTCTGCTCCTAGCGATGGGTGCGATCGCTTGGGAAGCAGTTCGTCGCTTTAGCGAACCTAGCTCAGTATCGGGAGGTACAGTCATCGGCGTTGCTGTAGTAGGGATTATCATCAACACAGTTACTGCCTTGATGTTTATGTCCGGTCGTCAAAAGGACTTAAATATTCGAGGAGCGTTTCTGCACATGGCGGCTGATGCCGGAGTTTCGTTGGGGGTTGTATTAGCTGGCATCGCCATTGTTTTGACTGGCTGGTTATGGTTTGACCCAGTTGTGAGTTTAATTATCGTTGTCGTCGTCGTAGTTGGAACCTGGCAACTGTTGAAAGACTCTCTAGACTTGGCATTAGATGCTGTACCAGAGGGAATTGAGCCTTTGGCTGTCCAGACTTATCTGACCGAGCGTCCTGGTGTGGCTGGTGTTCATGATTTGCACATCTGGGCAATGAGTACTACCGAGACTGCACTCACTGCTCACTTAGTTATGCCTGCCGGACATCCAGGCGATGCTTTTTTAGTACAGGTTTTTCAAGAGCTTCACGACCATTTTGGCATTGAACACGCTACGCTTCAGATAGAGACTGGCGATCCGAGGTATCCGTGTACCCTTGCTCCAGAAAATGTGGTGTAAGAGTTTACTTGTTTATACTTATCTATATTGACTTAGACGTGCTCTAACACTCTGCTATTCGCTTACCCTTAACAGGAGAGCAGGAATAACTGATCTTTTCAGTTACAGCATAATTGGAAAGCTTAAGACTGCCTTGAATCTTTATACCTAACATTAAAAAGTTGCCTCTGAACAAACCAGATAATTATGGGCGGTATCAGTATCCACTGAAGCAAGGGAAGCAAGCCAGTACCTAAGAATGGAAGCGTCGGCATAACATCAGCATATTCCCATCTATCAAGCACACCAGTAGCTAAAGCTTCAAAAATAATCGTAATTGCAACACCAACTAAAATAAAGCTACTTAACTGCCACCAATTTAGCTGACGAAACCACTGGCGCGACTTGGACATAATTGCAACAGTCCAAAAAGCGGTAAGTGAAATTCCAACATCCCCTACAGTAGCAACAGTGCAATTTATTACCTTATCTGTGCAAGAAAATTCAGAAGAAACCCGAAAAAACGGCATTTGCTGCATCTCCCAAAGGAAATTTAGAAGAAAGGAGAAAATAGCGATATTCAACTCTGGTAAATTAAGCAGGTGTTGGGGATGAATGACTTTTGAGGAATTTGACATACTGCAACTAAGGCTATACTTACGTCTGTTAGAGCTTCTTAACTGCTACACCAATTATTTGAGGGCTGACGATCGCAGGGAGGTTTGCCCGAAAATGTTGATAATCTACTTGCTCAAACCCTGCATTCTCCAATGCTAACCAGGTTTCGCGGTCAGGATGGCAACCATCACCAAGGGTTTTCCAAAGCGGTTTTATTCCATGCTGTATCCATCGCAACATTGTTCCTTGAGGTGCCGCAACGTGTTCAAGGAAAAAGAAGCGTCCACCAGGCTTAAGTACTCGTATAATTTCCTGCAATACAGCAACTAGATTATTTACAGAACATAAAACAAGCGTACTTACAACAGCATCCATGCTGTTATCCTCGACTTCCAGGTGTTCGGCATCTCCATTGCGAAGGTCAATATCTAAGCCGAGTCGCTCTGCTTCTTGCTGTAGATACGGATGCATGAAAGGGTTTGGCTCAATACCAATCCAATGAATATCGGACGGATAGTAAGACAAGTTGGGGCCCGTACCAGGCCCAATTTCTAAAACGTTGCCATGCAGTTGGGCAAACAAAGCTCGTTTTCGGTCTGCTATCTCCTCCTCGTATTTAGCGTTGCCATGAGCCATCATCCAGGCAAATAAGCGTTTATACCAGTCTGGAGAACTTTTTGTATTTGACGTTACAGTATGTATCTTAGCCATCATTATTTTCTCAATTCTGGAACTACAGCTGGCGTTGCTCAAGCTATCATTATTACTTTCTACTGATTAACTAAGGTAATGGCTGAACTGTAATTTTAATTACAAATAATCCTAACGTTCAAAATGCCTTGATTGCAGATTTGAGCGATTAGTATTTCAAGTTATTATAGCTATGTAGATAGTCTTCAAATTTATTTCAGTTCTTTCCATATCTTGCCGCTATCTTGGGATTGAAAGACAGCATTGTTATCATTTACCGTATAAAATATTTGGGGATTACTAGGGGCGATCGCTAGTTTTACAACTACACCATTAGTTTTAGTCCAAAGTTTCGCCCATGTTTTACCACCATCACTGCTGCTATAAACACCAGGTGCTGATTTGAGGAAGCGATAGCCATACATTACAGTGGTGTTACCCTCTTTTTGCAGAGCCAAACTGATAACAGGAGCTTCCCGTGTATTAGGTACTAATATCCAATTATTGCCGCTGTTGGTGCTTTCATACATTCCCGAACGGGTAGTTGCAAACAAATGTTCAGGGCTTCGCGGGTCAACTGCAAGGTCAAAAGGAGCATCGCCTAATCCAATCATGCGGGTTTTGACCCAAGTTTTTCCACCATCAGTAGAACTATGCAGCCCTTGCGCCCCAGAAGCGGGCCATCCATAAAAAACGTTGGGGTTACTCGGTGCGATCGCTATTGCATGAAAATCTACCCCAGGCATAGAAATCTGTTTCCAATCTTGCCCTTGATTCTCACTTATCTGGAATCCTAAATTACCTCCTGTGTGTGGATGTCCGCTGGAATAAAAGCGGTTACTGTCAGTTGGATCAGCAGTAAAGCCCATATAATCAGCTCGCTCTTTTCCCATCCAAAACCATTTTCCAGTTTCAGAACGCTGCAAGAGTCCGTTATGACTTGCAACATAAATAATGTTGGGATTATCTCGATTCACGGTTAAACCATGAACGTGATTATTTGCTTGCCAATTGCCCGCTTTCTCTAGGGAAACATTTACAGCCTTTGGTTGAGATTGATTGGTTGATTGGTTGGCAGAGAGTGGCTGGTTGGTTGACTGATTGCTAGTAGGTGGCTTGATAGAACGACCGAACCACACCCCCAAGCCTCCGCCTAAAAAGAGGGAAAATGCTATGGGCACGGCGCAGCAAGCCACCATAGCAATTCCCATCCATTTCATCATGTTGTGGTCTTTTGAGTCAGGCTGACTCATAATTGTGTTTCTCCTGAGTAAGTTTTCTGCTGTAGTAAAGCTGTTGACTTATGATGAAATGCAAAAGTAAGCGCGTTTTGAGCTTCTGGATAAAAGGAACGAGTTCGATAGTTATCCTGGTTTACCTTAAGTTCCTTAGTTCAAGCATAAGATGGCTTTTTTAGCCATGAATTCACTAGCCTTTCTTGGCGAGACTTCTCTAAACATTCCTAGTTTTTTCTGACATGTCAAATTAAAATTTGTTCTCGCCAAGAAATTTATCAAGCTCTATCTTGATGGAATGTTTTGGTTGTTCATCATTCCTGGCATATTATTCATCATTCCCGGCATATTATTCATCATTGCTTGGCAACACTTACATCCTGTTTGGTTTGGCTGCTGTGGTGTTTGATTCGTTGGTGCTGTTCTTTGATTTGTTGGTGTTTGAGTTAATTTTGCTTTGTTTATGGCGTTAACTAATTGATTCGTATTCGCAGTTTCTTTGACAGTGTTTGCAAACGAAGCATTAGTGGTTAACGTAAGTAATGCAAAACTAGCTACGGCTCCGCTTAATAGTATCCTAACGCCTGTATTAATGTTCATTTTTACTCTCCATTACTTTGTCAAGCTAGTAGTTTTTCTTGAAACTAAAGTTATTCTAAACCCTTCAGTTAGGTAGAGAGTCAAGTAATAAATTAAAAAATTTACTTAATGTTTCCTTATGTACTGCTTCTTGAAAATACGGGAAAATAACTGAGTGACATCATCTACTACCGAATGCATAACCGGAATGACAATGAGAGTGAGTAGAGTGGAAATGCTTAATCCTCCTAGAATCACTGTAGCGATTGGCGAGTATGCATCCATTCCAGTATCAGGGAAAAATGCAAGTCGAATAATCACTACTAAAGTGATAATTACTGTCATCAAAATCGGCTTAAGTCTGATGGGGGCTGCTTCCCGAATAGCGACATCTCTAGGAATTTCCTGCCGACGTTTTGTCAAAATTAAATCAATCAACAAGATTGCTCCAGCCACATCAATTCCTGACAGAATGATAATCCCTAAAATAGAAACTGTGGAAAATGTTTGTCCAGCTAGCAATAAAGCTCCAAATACCCCCGCTAGTTCTAAGGGAATTGACAGCATCATGTTAAGGGGCTGGATGAATGAGCCAAACTGAACTACTAAGATGAGATAAATCAGCACTAGGGAAAGCACAAGCCCTCTAAGCAACCGAGCGAACTCAATCATCATGTCAGTCATATCACCCATTGAGTCTAGTCCGTATCCAGGGGGAAAATTAAGTTCAGCACCAGCTTGCATTGCCACTGCCATTGATAGATCCATAGAGGCGGGGCCGTGCTGACGATAAAATCCATTGACGTAGACTACCCGACGACCATTAACGTGTTCAATTAGGCTAGGCCCCTTGCGAGTCTCAAGAGTAACAACTGTATTAAGAGGTACTTGTTTTCCATCTTTTGTTGTGAGGTAAGTTGCAGCTAAGTCTTCAGCGTTTCCTCGGTCTTTCTGTCCGTAGCGCACTAAGATGGAGTTCAGTCTACGATTAGGTAAATTATAGTACTGTTGAGTATATCCCCCCTGCAAGGCGTAACGAGCCTGTTCAGTCACTTCTGCAACATTAAGTCCCAGTTCTATCGCGCGACGGCGATCAACTTTTAGTTGATATTCAGGCTGAGTCATTGTCGAGCTAGTATGAGCCATTTTCAATCCAGGAGTTTTCTCGGCAATGCTTAAAACTTGGTCGGCGAGGCGGTGTAAAATATCTAAATCCTCCCCATAGACTGCCAGCTGCACGGGCGCGGCGGAAGTAGCCATCACATCTACTCCCATTGGTTGCATGGCAATACGTCGGATACCAGGAATGGTACGACGAGCAAGAGCTTCTACCGCATCAATAACTTGCCAAATATCGCGGATTCTTTCGCCTCGATCTTTGAGAGTCACAATCATTGAGGCGCTGTTCACCCCACCCATGCTATAACCACTGAAATAAGTGCTGTTGTTAGTTAGTTCAAACCCTACTTCTGAAGAGACTTTCTCGACTTCCGGCTGCTTTTGGAGAATCTGCTCAAACTTTTGGGCGATCGCATCAGTCTTAGCGAAAGATGTCCCTGCTTGAGCTTCTACAGTCACCATAAATTGACCAGAGTCCGCCAATGGCATCATCTCTTGACCTACAAAAGGGTACAAACTGTAGCCCAAGTAGATGAAAGCGGTCGCCACAGCTAAAACTATGCCTCGATTTTTTAATGCCAAATCCAGCAGAGATGCATAGCTTCTTTCCAACCACCCAAACCCTTTACGAAATGGAGTAAGGACACTTTTTAGCAAGGGTTGCTTGTGTTCATCATGCTCGGAGTCAGGTTTTAAGAAGTAAGCTGCCATCAGGGGTGTCAAAGTCAGTGACACAATTAGAGAAGCTAACAGAGCATAAATAATTGGCCAGACAATCCCGACAAACATTATCCCTGTTAGCCCACCAGCGAAGGTCATCGGAGCCAATGCCGCAACCATCACCGCAGTAGCTGCGGCGATCGCCAAAAATACTTCCTGTGTTCCTTCAATCGCTGCGTGGAAAGGCCTTCTACCCTGTTTCAGCTTGCGCTCGACTGATTCAATCACCACAATCGAGTCATCTACTAGCCGCCCAATCGCTAACAGTACGCCAATCAGAGTCGAAGAATTCAAGGACATTCCCATCGGCACAAACGGCAGAATCGACATTGCCAATGAGGTGGGAATGGAGATGAGTACCATTGCCGTTGCCTGAAAATCTTCTAGGAAAACCAAAATTACCAGCCCTGCCAGAGCTACACTGATGAGTAACTCTGCAATCGTGCCTTCTTTGATGATCTCCACCAGATGGGAATTATCATAGGCTTCCTGAAACTCGATGCCTGGATACTGAGTATGGATACGCTTAAGTTCAGTGCGGATGCGCTCAATCACTTGGGGAGAACTCGCATCCGGCTTTTGGATAATATTAATTCCTAATGCTGGTGAGCCGTTGTAGCGATAGCCACTACGCCGTTCTTCATAGGTATCTTTAACTGTAGCTACATCTCGGACATAAACAATGCGATCGCCCTGATTAAAAATCGGATAATCTAAGACGGTCTGGCTACCTAGAGCGCGTTCATCACTACGCACTACGATTTCGCGATCGCCTTTGGTTAATACTCCAGCACCCTTGGAAACATTGTTACGGTCGATTGCATCCCGCACCTGCACAATTGAAAGACCGTAGGCTGCTAACTTCTCTCGGTCTACGATTATTTGCAGTTGCCGTCGATACCCGCCAAAAATAGATACAGCCTGAACATCAGGTACTTGTTTAAGCCGATCAACTAAGATATTGTCCGCAAAATCCCGTAGACGTACCGAATCCCAGCTTTCCCCCCGCAAAGCTAAGGTTAGAACTGGGCGGTTGAGAGGGTCAATGGGCAGAACCCAATAAGAGCGTGTGTCAAAGCCATCAATAGGTATATCGCCTTCCGCCGATTTCATCACACTTTGTACGGCCCCAAGCGATCGCTGCATATCTTGACCCCAAGCAAACTGCACTGTCACCAGTGACATATCTTGCTGGGAACTAGAGCGGACAAAGCGCACACCGTCTAGCACTGTCATCCGCTGTTCAATTGGTTTGCTGATGTAAGTCTCCACTTCTTGAGGAGGTGAGCTAGGAGCCATTGTCACAATAGCGACTAGAGGACTCTGTAGGTAGGGCATCATCCGCACTGGTAGCTGAAATAGCGCCAGGACAGCTAGGGCAAGAATACCGACATATAAGGCTAACAAAATCACTGGGTTCTGGATCGACCAGCGCGGAATTGAACCGATTTTCATCTGGAAAGCTCCTGAACCTAGCGATTATCTAACGTAAAAGAACTGTTGCCAATTCGTGATTTGTCTTTGACTTTGGCAGTTACTTCCCACTTTCCACTCATACCCAAATAGGTATTGACTTTAAAACGACCTGATTGAGTATCAGGTTTTACTTCTACATCAGTAGACATGGGAGAGGAATTCTTCATTGGCATGGTGACGCTAACTTCTAAACCTTCAACTTGTACAGGCTTCTTGGTTTTAGAATCTTGGACTTCTAGAACCAATTGATTATCACCAGATACCGCTTTGCCTTGCGGACTGACTAACTTTATTTGGGTGTTGCCCTGTACAGCGCTACTTAAGGAGGCAACTGGTTGACCAGAATCATCAACAGCCGCCACTGATGCATTTTCAATCAGTCTTTCCTGTCCCGAAGTGATGACCAAATCGCCGGGTTGCAAACCGCTAGTTACCTCTGTGCGATCGCCGTTTGTTAAACCTGTAGTGATAAATTTGCGTTTAGCTGATTTACCTGCTAAGACCCATACAGCGTGCTTACCTTCAGATTCAGTCAGTGCTGCTTGGAAAACCGACAGAGCGTTTGGCTTATGGGCTGTAATAATTTGCATTTCCACAGCCTGTCCTGCCAAAATCTGCCCACCAAGATTGTCTACCACTGCCTCAACTGTAACTGTACGAGTGTCCTCCCCAGCTTTGGGAAAAATACTTGTCACCCTACCTTTGATGGTTTTAGTGGAGTTGCCAATTATCCGCGCCACAATTGGCGAACCAATTTCTACACCTGCTAGGTTTTGCTGGGCAACATTTGCTTGGAGACGAACTTTACTATATTCTCCAATTTTGAGAATCCCGATACCAGGTTGTACTACTACACCAGGATCTGCCATGCGCTCCTGTACAATACCTGTAATTGGGGATGTAATAACTTTGTAACTCTCAATGACTTTGAGACGCTGAATTTTTACTTTAGCCTGTGCCACCTGAGCTTGGGCTTTAACTATCTGGGCTTGCATCCGTTCTAATTTAACTTTTGCAGCACTCAGACCCGCCTTAGCTGATGTTGCCTCGCTTTTTTGTCTGTCAAAGTCATTACGGGCGATCGCCCCAGAATTTAATAAAACCTGCTCGGTTCGCTCTACTCTTGTCTCTAAATAAGTAGACTCGGCTGCCATTCGCTGTATTTCTTGACGTTGCTCATCTAGTTCTTTTCTGCTAGCTTGCTCATCAGCTTTAGCAGCCTGCATTTCCGTTGTTGCTTCCTCTACCTCATCAGAAAGTTCCGTCGCAGTTAACCGGGCCAGTACTTGTCCTGCTTTTACCTTACTTCCTGGGTAGGCAGAGTATTCAGTCAACTGCCCACCCACTCGTGGATATACAGTCACTTCCAGGTAAGGACGCACTGTCCCCGTATAACGCACACTTGCCTCCATCAAACCAGGCTGGATGGACTCGACCTTGACCGGGGTGGGATTAGAAGAGCCGTCTACCCGCATCATGTCTTCCATCGACATCCCTTTCATATCTTCCATCCCAGCCATAGAAGAAGAGGGTTTGAACTGCTTGGTTATTATTGAGATACCACCGATTAACACCGCAAGGACTGCAAGTGTTATGACAGTTTTGACGGATAAAACCGACTTTTTGATAGGCTTAATTTCAATCAAGGTAGCATTATCATGATTACTGACTTGATCGGGTGTTTCTGCCTCAACGGGGGAAAGGTCAGAAAGAGGAGTTTGTTCGTTTTCTGCTTTGATGCGAGAGTTTTTATCCTCGTCAGTAATTCCAGACATTTACTCTCCTCGCAGGTTATGAACAGGTATATCCCGACAAGCAACTTCCTCAATCATGCTACAAAGCTCTTTGCTGCATGGGTCGTCCAAGGGTCGGCTTGACCAGCTTTCTTGATATGCTTCTAGCTCCTCCTTCAGCGCCTTCATGCGATAAATCTGCTCCTCAAGATCAACTATTTTCTTTTTCAGTAAGCCTCTAACCAGTGGGCAAGCAGGGCTACCGTGAGAGCGAACACCAACTATTTGTTGAATTTCACTGAGGGAAAACTGTAAAGATTGAGCTTTTTTGATGAATTGCAGTCGCTTGATTGCTTCGCCATCGTAATAACGGTAGCCATTTTCACTTCTTTCAACTGGTGTTAGCAATCCTAAGCTTTCGTAATACCGAATTGTTCCCACTGCCACATCGGTTTGCTTTGCTAGCTCACCAATTTTCAGTAGTTTTTTTGGGGATGATGCTTCACAACAAGCTTGTTCCACTACAGCAACCATAGTTTTTTATTTCTACCACTATGTATTGCTCCAACCTTAAAGTCTATAGTCAACTGTAGAGTCAATCCCCAGAGTCAGAATTTGTGTAAAGTTATCTAACAAAATTTTGTACTGCTGACGAATTGTTATACGTGTTAACTACGATAGTAGGCTCAAAGGGAGATTTTACTTATAAATGTGCCTTGAACCTATCGAGATGGAATTTTAGTAGGGCAATGGAAGAGTTAAAAAGTTATACCTAATAGTTTCTATAAATATGGATTTTTAGAAACTTTAGCTCAATTACTTAACGGCTACATTAAAGACAGCGCTGGCAGTTGGCTGGATATCTTTAAGGTTTACCTTTAGTTGCCAGTTACCAGCATAAGGTAGACTGCTTTGAATTTCAAACATACCGGGTGAAGGTACTGACTTGACTTGTGTTTTTGCAGTTCCTACTCCTTCCATCCCCATTGCCTTCATTTCTTGCTCAGACATAACCATTTCAACCGCTACATTTTTGACAGCTAAAGGCTTACCAGTCTTGGCATCTGTAACGTTCAGCATCAGAGTACTTTTTCCAGTTTTGAGGGGTGTAGCTTCCGGATTTAGGGTCATGCGAGCTTCTCCCGTTTGGGTAGCAGGTTCAATCACCTGGCCGGCTGTCGTGGTTTTTGAGGAAGAGACAGCCGGATTATTACCTGAATTATCAACCTGTTGTCCATTACTACAGGCCCCTAAAGAAATTACTCCCATGCTTGCTAGAACAATTAAGAGCCACTTGAAAGATTTCATGCTATTTATTTCCTCACAGACGGTAACGCTCAATTTGAGAATACTTAAATAAGTAAATTAGAGCAATGTTAAACCCTCAAGTCAGCTGTAGAGTCAAGTAGATATAGGCAAGAATCTCTCTTAATATTTCATTGCAATATCTCTGGATAAGACTGTCACCTTAAGCATCGTTAAGTGGAAGTCAAAGAATAAATTTAGAAAGTAGAAAAGGGTTGACTCTCTAGTCCACTAGAGACTTCAGAATGAATGAGTAAGGAAAATTCCTGGTGGACATCATGACAAAACGTCAAATAGAAATTTTTACGGCTGACTGTCCTTTGTGCGATGAGACAGTTCAATTGGTGCAAGAACTGACTTGCCCTGATTGTGAAGTATCAGTCTATAACCTGCGACAAGAGCAGGAAAAAGCCCAGCATTACGGAATCAATGCAGTGCCAGCGATCGCAATTAATGGAAAACTGGTTGTGACTGGCAAACCCAGTCGAGAGCAACTCCAAGCTGCTGGTGTAGGTCAGCCCCTGAGTTGAAATAGTTGAAACAGAAGGTAAATAAGCCCAAAGACCTTCAATTTGCAAAAAACTAAATCTATTGTAGGGGTGGGCATCTCGCCCGCCCTAATTATGCAACTGAAAGGCACATTAACTTATAAACCGTAAATCTGTTTTATGGATGGTTTTGTTGCTCCTCCTAGTAGGATTGATTGTCGTAACACTCAACTTTGTCACGAGTTAGAACACACAAATTGTCCAGATAATGATGGGTAGCATAATAAAATAGCGGTGAAATGAGAAGGTTACTAGCTAATTGGGTAGTATGGATTCTAGCTGCACCAGAGACGAATTTGTTTTTGTTTTCTTTCCTGTTTCATTTTGTTTATGAAGTCTGGCAGTCACCTTATTTTGACTTTTATCAAATGCCTTCTTTAGCAGATAAAGTCAACTACATTACTCATTGCACAGTAGGAGATGGAATTATTACAGTCATCTGTTACTGGCTCATCAGCTGGTGGTGCAGACGCTACTGGATTCTCAGACCAACATGGAAGCTGACTATACTCTTTACTGGCTTAGGATGGCTCTATACATTCAGTTCAGAAATTTATCGAGTACATATCGCCAAACTTTACAGTGTTTCAGCCTTAGCTGTACCAGGTGTCGGAATTAGCTGGTTACCCTTACTACAATGGGTAATTTTACCGCCTTTGGTGCTATCTTTTGCTCGACGCTATATGCTGGGTTATCGAAATAGCTCATAATGTTGGTTTTTATCAAAATAAATATATAAAAAATTCAGGATAAACAACAATCAAGTCGAATTTGGAGTGTAGCATGTTAACTCACGATAAAAAGCCGCTTTTAATTGGTCAGGTAACAGCTTTAAGCGGAGTGCCTATCAGGACAATTCGCTATTATGAAAGTCTAGGTCTACTCAATTCTTCTGGCAGAACAGAGGGTGGCTTCCGACAATTTTCATTAGATGTGCTTACTCGTTTAGCATTTATTAAACGAGCGCAAAATCTTGGTCTTAGTCTTGAAGAGATTAGAGACATTCTTAATATATATGATGAGGGAAAACTGCCTTGTGGTGAAGTTAAACAAAAGCTGGAAGATAAGGTAAATGAAATTGAGCACCAGATTGAAGAGCTATTAACTTTAAGAGATGAACTAACAGGTTTACTCTCAGGTTGGGATAATTTTACAGGTAAACGAAAGGATACGATATGTCCCATCATTCAGTAAGTAATCAAAAACATTAGAGCAATGCTGATACCTTGACGATTGCACAGGCTACTATGAAGTCGTTGTACTTAAGTATGTATTTTGGCTTATGAAAGAATCTAGAGTTTCCCTATGACCGAAACTAAAGTTCGCAAACAGTACGATCGGTTGGCAGCAATATACGACCAACGCTGGAGCAATTACGTTGCTAATACTTTGTCATTTCTCAAAAGCTGGGTACAGATATCTCCATCAGATGTTGTGCTGGATATCGCTTGTGGGACAGGGGAATTTGAGCGGCTAATTTTAATTGAACAGCCGATGCAACAGATGGTTGGGGTAGACATTTCGGATAAGATGCTACTCATGGCTAAACAAAAATGTTGTAACTACCCTAATGTCTCGTTTTACAACGCACCAGCCTCAGCATTACCATTTGCAAGTAACAGTTTCGATGTGGTCATATCTGCTAGTTCGTTTCACTATTTTGATAATCCTGACGCTGCATTAACAGAAATGAAAAGGGTTCTGAAGCCTGATGGTAAATTAGTGATTTTAGATTGGTGCAGAGATTATTTATTGTGTCAAATATGCGATATTATTCTGAAAGTTTTTGATCCAGCATACAAGCAGTGTTATTCCCAAGGTGAATTTCATCAGCTACTTACATCCACAGGTTTTAACATTTGTCGCGCAACTAAGGTTCGTTTTGGCTTGATATGGGGATTGATGGTAGCAACAGCAACAGCCAGTCGCTAAATCAAAAGTTTTTCTGCTTTGAGAACGATCGCTTGTAACCTATTATGTTTTTAATTTGCATAAATAGCATTGCCCTTGTTTTTAATCTTTCCTCTCCACTTAATATGAGTTCACTTTGGAATTGTGGTGATCGGTCTTCTGCTAAGGTTGAGGCTTCAGCAAAAACGTCTGTATCAGGTAGGGTAAACGTTAATTCACCAGTGCCGGAAAACATACGAAAAATATAGTCAAGAATGCCCCACTGTAGGATTGTAAACCCTAGTAGCTTATGCTTTACTCCTAAGATGTGAATATCTGTTTAGATATTAAAAACTACTTATAAGTAAAGCGTTTATGCCCAATCTTAGCTTGCTCAGCCTTTTGGTTTTGGGCTTTGCCCTTGGATTACGTCACGGGATTGACTGGGATCACATCGCTGCCATTACTGATATTACAGGTTCCGTTGTCACAACGGATGAAGCAGAAGGGGCATACGAAGCGAACACCCAGGATATACTCTCTTCCAGTGGCTCTCCAGCGCAAATGACGCTAGCGAAACCTGTTGCCCGACGGAAAGCGCGGCGAGAATTTCGTGAGGGATTCTTCCTTGCCACCATGTACGCTTTGGGACATGCGCTTTTGGTCGTCGTGTTGGGACTGCTAGCTTTATGGTTGGGTGCCATTTTACCGGATTGGCTCGACCCCATTATGGAGCGCTTGGTGGGAGTAACGCTAATCATCCTGGGTGTATGGATTTTCTATTCCATCTGGCGCTATGGGCGATCGTTTCAACTGAGAAGCCGTTGGATGTTGGTGTTTTCTCTAGTGGGTCGCACTTGGGAAGCGATTAGAAGCAAAATTACAGGACGACCGATTGGGCACTCCCATGATGCTATGCAGTATGGTCCTAAAACTGCTTTTGGAATTGGTCTCATTCACGGCGTTGGAGCAGAGACAGGATCGCAGGCGGTGCTGCTTGCGACCGCTGCGGGAGCTACAACCAAGCTAACAGCATCACTACTGCTTCTGACGTTCACGCTCGGACTGCTGCTTTCCAATTCTCTGGTTGCTGCGTTTTCGCTCACAGGTTTTGTTTCTGCCAGTACCAAACGGAATGTCTATGTTGTTGTAGGGGCATTGGCTGGAGTGTTCAGTCTATTCGTTGGCTTCTTTTTCGTGACGGGACTGGGAACTGATCTTCCAGACATACAGGAGTTACTAAACAAGCTCTTTGGCGAGAGTAGGGTGCGTTTATAGGGCAGCAATTGTAAAAGCATCAGGTTTGATGCAATTAATCCTTTGTTATGCTGTTGAGTACCACGATATTTGGTTATTGCTAGGTTTTGGTGTTCCTAAAAAGGCAAATTTTTTGACACTATGAATAACCGGAACTACATAATATTTTATATGTTCCGAGAGAGAATTATTAAAGGTTTATTGTTACCTTACTACTGGACTTCTACCACACCACGAAACATATTCATTCCACAGGTAAATTGATATTGACCTGGTTTAGGAGGTGTAAATTCAATGGGAGTGACGTGATTGAGAGCTAAATCTTGAGCAATATGAAAATCTGGTAATAACACTTTCTCCAAACAGCTACTGGGGTCGCGGCGAAAGAAATTTAGCCGTACAGGTTGACCAGATTTGACAATCACACGATCAGGTTCATAGCCTCCATCAACATTAATCGTTAGCTCCTGTATCCCTTGACCCAGATTAGCTTTTATAGCTTTGTTTTTACTGAATAAAAACCACCACAGTTCCAATCCAATTAATCCTAAACCGCCCAAAGTAACACCGACTTTTAATGCTAGTGGTTGCTCAATGCGGCGAAATTGACTGGTTTGTTCTGATGAATGTTTTGGCATTTCGGTTGGCATTTGTGCTGTTGCTACATTTGATGCTGTACCAAATAGAAGTCCTAGCCCAGCAATGCTCCCCAAAATCTTACTTTTATTGAACATTTGCTAAATTCCTCCATAATTATTAGATACTTTTGGGGTGAAAGTTACGCAAGCGTAAGGCATTCGTAACAACAGAAACAGAACTAAAAGCCATCGCCCCACCCGCAATAATCGGGTTGAGTAGCCAACCAAAGATAGGAAATAAAACTCCAGCAGCAATGGGAATCCCAGCAACGTTGTAAATAAAGGCAAAGAAGAGATTTTGGCGGATATTCTGCATAGTGGCACGGCTTAATTGAATTGCGGTAACAATACCTTGCAAGTCTCCAGAGATCAGGGTGATATCGCTGGCTGCGATCGCCACATCTGTCCCTGTACCAATTGCAATCCCCACGTTGGCTTGAGCCAGTGCTGGCGCATCATTGATGCCATCACCCACCATTGCGACAATTTTCCCCTCTGCTTGCAATGCCTGTATTTGAGATGCTTTTTGGTCGGGTCTAACTTCTGCAAATACTCGTGTGATCCCAACTTCACTGGCGATCGCTTCTGCCGTTTTGCGATTATCTCCCGTTAGCATAACTACCTCTAAACCTAACTTTTGTAGCGTTCTCACAACTGCTACTGAAGAGGGTTTGAGTGCATCAGCAATTCCCATCAAACCTTGAATTTGCCCATCCACAGCAATTAAAATAGCTGTTTTACCAGCAGCTTCAAAAGAAGCTTTACGCTCTTGGAGATTGTGGGTGTCGATATTTAATTCTTCCATCCAACGCTGAGTACCAATTTGTACAAAACGGTCTGAAACAATTCCTTGGACACCACTCCCAGCGATCGCTTCAAATTGTTTACCCTCTGTCAGTTCTACTTGCTGAGATTGGGCATACCTAACCACCGCTTCAGCTAATGGATGTTCTGAATTTCGTTCTACAGACGCTGCCAGTTGTAAAAGTTTTAACTCGTTACTATTAGCTGTGCCGTTGACAGTAACAAAGTCAGTAACAGTGGGTTTTCCCTGTGTTAAAGTTCCAGTTTTATCTAGCACAATGGTCTGGATTCTATGAGCGAGTTCTAAACTTTCTGCACCTTTAATTAAAATACCATTTTCTGCTCCCTTGCCCGTTCCCACCATCACTGAAGTTGGAGTAGCTAAACCCAAGGCACAGGGACAAGCGATAATCAGCACTCCGACTGTAGTAATTAAGGCTAATGTCAAGTTGCCCATGACGTTAAACCAAATGACGAAGGCGGCGATCGCAATGGCTATTACTGCTGGCACAAACCATCCCGTTACTTGATCTGCCAAGCGCTGAATTGGTGCTTTAGAGCCTTGAGCTTGTTGCACCATTTTGACGATTTGAGACAAAAAAGTGTCTTTTCCAATGCGGGTTGCTCGGAATTTAAAGCTACCTGTTTTGTTAATTGTGGCTCCAATTACTTCATCTCCCGGTTGCTTTTTGACTGGCAAACTCTCACCAGTCACCATCGCTTCATCAACGTTGGAAGCACCTTCTACCACTTCTCCATCAACAGGAATTTTTTCACCCGGACGCACCAAAATTACGTCACCAATTTGAACTTCCTGGATGGGAACATCAATTTCTTGGCCATTTCTGATTACTCTGGCATCTCTAGCTTGTAAACCGATGAGTTTGCGGATAGCTTCAGAAGTTTGTCCCTTCGCGCGATTCTCAAATAACCTTCCTAGCAAAATTAAGGTGGTAATGACTGCTGCTGCTTCATAGTACACATCAGGCATCAGTCCAGCAGAGGTAAAAAATCCTGGGAAAACAGTAGCAAACAGTGAATAAAAATACGCTGCACCAGTACCGATAGCAACCAAGGTATCCATCGTTGCTGTATGACGTTTAAAGGCTTTCCAGGCATTTTTGAAAAAGTCTGCACCACACCAGAATAAGACAGGAGTTGCCAGTACTAACTGTACCCAAGGATTGTCTAGCCACAATGTCCGAATCCAAGGCAGATTTAGTCCTGTCATGGCAGAAATTGACCCTAGTACAATTAAAGTGCTGAGGATTGCTCCTACAAATAGTTTGCGGGTAAGTGTGCGTAATTCTGCTTCACGGGCGGTTTTTTCCGCATCATCTTCTCCAGTAATCATTTCTTGTTCTTGGAGTGAGTAAGATGAGTATCCGGCAGCATCTATAGCGGCTTGGATTGTTTCTAGATTGGTGCGCTTGGGATCATACTGGATAGTAGCCTGCTCCACACCAAAGTTAACGTTACAGTCGCTCACCCCTGGAACAGAGCGAATCGCTTCTTCGATGTTGTTAGCACAGGAGGCACAACTCATGCCTCGAAGTTTAAGACTCAGAGTATCCATAGTTAAATATGCTTTTTTAGCCGCTGCTTTTACTGAGTTCTAAGAACGGTGTTTTAGTGTGATTGATAGCTGAGTGCCGTTATACTTAGCTTTGCCTGTGTGCTTTTCAGGCAAATTTACTAAGCGTTGCCTTGCTCTGTTTGCTGATCTATTCTTTGTTGATGGCTTTTAAGTGACAGAATAGCCAGCAGTAGTAATTGCTTCCTTAATAACTGTTTCGTCAGCATTTGTATCTACTAAGACGATTTTTGTTTTTGGATCTGCTTGAACCATAGCAGTAGGATCGACTGTTTGAACTGCTTTAGTAATGGTGTCTCCACAAGCAGAGCAAGCCATATTAGGAACTTTTATTTGGAGTGTCATAATGTTAAAAACCTTGAACTTGGATAGTAAAAAGATCGAGTTAAGAAAATCAGGAGTTGAAGACTCAAATGGTTGACGGCTTTAGCTAGCAGGATAACCAGAGTTAGCGACACCGATAGCGAGTCTTCTCCTGTTGGAGACGCACTCGCGTTCGAGAGTCATAGCCTGTCGTAGACATCGCTTGTTTGATTGCTGTTTCAGATGGCATAACTGGAAGTACACGAACTGTTACAGCTTTAGATTGTCTGAAATGTTTACTTCATGAATTCATCTTAGACTCTCTAGCTGGCTAGAGAGTCAAGGGATTTCGCCAAATTCTTTTTAATGGTTTCAAAAATATCGCATGAAATGTGCCCAAAGCATCTACGACGAGAATTGCACCTGTATTTCCCTATTAATGAGGCTTGGGTAGTAGCGATCGCAGTCATGCAGGCATTCTAAACAAGCTTAAATGCAACTTTTAAGAATAGATTCGTAGTTGTACTCATAATTTTCTCCTTAAATAAATGAATCAGTTATAAAGCTGTAGTTATATTTATAATAATTCACGTTAGACTATTGTCGGTGTAAAGGCATCTACCTAATGATACGATACTAATTTATGCCTAATGAGTTGCCTAAATTTCATGCTGATTTCATTTTGGTATGCTATTTACTTTGGCTAATAAGTTATGAGAATTTTATGTAAATTTCATTTGTTTATGAAAAAGTGAATATATAGCTTGGGAGTATCTATAATGTTTTGGTCTTATATCAAAACAAATTTAGACCAAGTTCAAGCACCAGCCGAATTAGCGCGATGGTTATGTATTATCTGTAAACTAGCCAAACTTCTTTGTATACTATTCATGGCACAATATGGAGAATTCCCATGACGAACATTTTAATTGAAACGGGAAAATTATTACTGCTGATTTTTGGGTAAAAGTACAATAGTTATCCCAAATTTCATCTTGATGCACATATACTAATATTTAGTCGTCTAAACTTATACTTTGATAGTCATTTTAGGCTTTTTAGTCGTGCCACTATGGTATAGCTTAAAGCCTGGATTTATATTGCTAATTATTGAAAATATATAACTAGTTATTTTCAGAATTAATCTAATTTAATGAGTAAATAAACCGTAAAATCTCATCCTAATTTCATTTTGATTATCTATAATAAATATTAAGAACATGCTCCTCATGTTTCATAACTCTGATGGGCTTATAGTACAACTATAAGCCTATTTTTTATCGCAGATGAATTGCGTCCAAATTATGTAGCAAATCGTGAATTTACTTTTTCTAATTCTGGGGAGTTTGAATTTGCTTGCCACTATGGCAATCACTACGAAAAAAGCATGAAATTGCCAATCTTGGTTAATTAGGCAAAAAACTAACAGCTACAGCTACCTCGGCGTATCAAAGTAACAGTGGGTTTGGACAAAGCTACAAAATATTACTATCTTTAATAGGAGATAACTCGTGATCGATAAATCAAAAGCGAATGATTCACAACGTATTCCTCTTGGGCCTGTAGCTGCCGCATTAATCTCTGCGGCTATGGGATGTTTAGGAATGTAAATTGCTAATCAGGCTGCTGCTCAATCTAAAGAACTGGCAGCAGTCATTAGTAATTTAGATATCTGGATACCTGAGTTTATTAGGGTTAGTTCGTATCCTAGTAAAGAGATTGTAGGACTCGTAATCTGGCTTATCAGTTGGTTCGTGCTAGCTCGACTTTGGAAAGAGCGGGATTTACCTCTTATGCTTCTTATAACAACATTTGTAGGGTTAATGGTGGTATCAACAGTCATATTCTGGTATCCAATTGCAGACAATATTGGATCTGCCATTGCTCACCCATTAAGGATTTTTAATTGAAATTTCCCTATTTATTGTGGCTATTGCTGGTGTAGTCCATAAATATCTGAAAGTAAAGCAAGGATAAGCGTCGAAGCATATTTTCAATAAAGCGTATTCAAACGCTTTGCTGGGATGAGTCGGCGCTATTTTTGTGGAAATTTACTGCAAATTTCATCTTGATTTCATTAGCTTATGCTGTATTGTCATCCTTCAGAATAGATGAAAATAGCTTGCAAATAGTTGAGAAATTTATAAAAAACTAGCAATTTTCTAGCTAGTATTTTTTCCCGTCATGTGAGGAGTATTAATGTTAAAAATTTTTTATCCTTTGAATTTATCGATGCACTTTTGACTAAGCTGATGAGTAAAGCTGGCAGGGAAAAAACCGATCATCCAAAATTTTAATCCCGTTTTTTTAATTACAGCTATTTTCAGGTAAATAGACCACGCAGTAGGGGCAATTCATGAATTGCCCCTACGACAGATGTGGTTCAAATACATGAAAACTGCTGTAAAACGGGATTTTTTACATTTTATACTTTGCAATCTTAAATTTTTTTTTGCAAAGAGGTTATTTCATCTTAATTTCATAGTGACCTGTAAAACTAGTTTTGTAAAGGTTCATTCGCTAAGAATAAATCTGCAATCTAGTTGACATAATTTGTTAATTTAACAGTCAAGATGAAGAGAACATTGGTTTATGCTGCCGTATGTAGTGTAGCTACCGCAGCTGTGATTTATGCTGGCTATGCAAATGCGAAAACGGATAATAATAAGGTTGCTAATATTGAGAATAATTTGCAGTCTACCCCTGCTGCTTGGCAACTTGTTAAACAGACATTTCAGTTACACATTCCTAAAAATGGCAACGCTCTTTCCCAGCTAATTATTGACGTTCCATCCACAGTAGCTGTAAGTAATGATATTGATATATTGGATGATAAAGGTCAAAAAATTAAAATTAACATCACTGTAAATAGTAGAAGAATTATTATAGATTTTTCTGAACCAGTTACTTCTAGCACTACTAAGTTGCAAATAAATCTCAACAAAGTGCAACAACCAATTCTTGGTTCTACCTCTATATACCATCTTTCGGCTAAAGTCGTTGGTAGTGAGGTAGAGATTCCTATAGGTGAAGCTCAATTTCCTACATTTTAATTTATTTGTAGATTTTAATGATAACTGTTGAAATTTCATCTTGATTTCATGATGACTTGTCATGCTAGTAGATAGAGGTAGCATACCTCTTTTGCAAAAACATCACCGACAATTTGAACTTGATAAGGGCAAGCTAACTACCTACTTCTCCTGAGTAACGGCTGTACAAAGGGGGTAGTTAAATATGGCTTTGCCAAGTTTTGATCTATCTATTAAGAGCAGATTCATTCACAATGCATGAACCTACACTTTAGCTAACGTGTTTAATTATTTTGGAGATAAATATGAAGAGGTCATTGATTTACGCCATTGTATTAACTCTGAATAGCACAGCTATTATTGCTCCTAGCTATGCAAGTGCTAGAACAGATGATGGTAGGGTTCCCCATATTGATGGAAATTCACAATTCCCTCCCACACGCTGGGGAATTTTTAGACATACTTTCCGTTTACACGTTCCCCAAAATAGCAAAGCTGTTATCCAACTACTTGTCAAAGTTCCAGACAATGTAACTATAAGTAATAACATTCCGGATATCGATGTCATGGATGAAAAGGGGCAGAAAATTAACACTAATGTATCTGTCAACGGTAAAACAATACTACTAACTTTCGCCGAACCAGTTGCTCCTAACACTAAGTTGGAGATTGACCTTAAAAGAATAAAAAGACGCAATCTTGGTAATGGTTCTGTCTACAGCTTCTCAGCTAGAGAGGTTGGTATTGATGCAGAAATTCCCATAGGTGTAGCTTCGTTTCGTCTCTACTAAGCTACAAGTTTAGATAGCAGTTATGAGATTTCATAGAAATTTCATAAGTAAATGTAAAACTGATGATAGAGAACCAATCAAGTTAATTATTGAGGATAATAAAGATGAAAAAATTGATTTATACTGTTGTATTTACTTTAACGATCGCATCTTCAGTTACTGCTGTATGGGCAAGTGGAAAACCAGGCGATTTTAGCGCTTCCCATTTAATGAAAAGTGCTGCCAATCCTAATCATGCTTCTGACTTTTCACGGTAAGTCCTCAAGCCTCGAAAAAGCGTGGCTTTTTCCACAGGCTAATTCTCAATAGCTTTTAGTTAATGAAAATAGCTGACGGAAAAATCAGGACTTCGCAAACCCTCAAAATGACCTTTTCCACATACCGTGAAAAGTCAGATCATGCTTATGCCAAAGATGCTACTCATAAATTTGAAGTCCATGTACAGGGTAAACCTCTGGCAGGACTTACAATTAATTTGCCTGAAGGAGTGAAAATTGATAGAGGAATTGAGGTCAAAAATCAATCAGGACAAAAAATTCCCACGACAATTTCTATTAATGAACAAAAAGCTACTGTAGCTTTTTCACAACCAATAAACCCTGAAACAAAGCTCTCAATCTTAATGAGAGGAATCAATACTCCAATGTATGAACCAGGCTCTGGCGAAACTCGCAAGAAATTCCACTTGGTCTAGCTCTGGTTCAGACTTATCCTTGATTCGCTAAATAAAACTACTGTCTATAAATTTAGCCGCAGAGGTCAAGCCAATAACTCCTTGAAGTTGTTATTTATTGAATAAATATTGGGATGAAAAAGCCGATTTATATTAGTACAGTGTTTACCTTGGCAGATGTCTGTTTATCTTGGCCGTCCTTGCAGTGAAACGCAATGCTAAAACTTCCATAGAAAATACTGTCTAAATTGACCAAAGATAACTAAATGAAATGAGTGCGATCCCTGCGGCGATCTTCCCTGTAGGGGTAAGCAAGCTACGCGTAGCTTCTCGTTAGCGCAACCTCTTGTAGAGAAGCTATCGCGCTCATTTTCATCTTAATTTCATATTTACGTGTCAAAATTATTATTGACTCAATAGATATCTTGCAAAACTTAGTTTCTATAACTCCTCAAACTAAGTTCACACCCTATTTTGGCAAGTTGGTCTACTGAGTCTTTTCTATTTAATTATGTATCGCTAAAATACTAGACTACTGTTAGGTCTTGTATAGCTTAATCCTAATTTTTAAGAATTTCATCCTAATTTCATAAACTTCTGTCAACCTATTTATAGGGGTATTCCTGTTGCAAACTATGCTTACATCACAACAAGTTTACAATGAATCTTTAACTACTCAATTTGATATGAGGGTTCTGCTAGTCGAAGATGAGCCGGATTTAGGGGCTGCTATCAAGCGCACCTTAAATCAACAAAAGTACTTAGTTGATTGGGTAATGGATGGTAATGAAGCATGGGCTTACTTAGAAAATAGCTCGGCACAATATACAGTAGCAATTCTTGATTGGATGCTTCCAGGAATTACTGGTTTAGAATTGTGCAAAAGACTGCGTTACAAAGTAAATCCTCTTCCTATCCTGATGCTAACTGCTAGAGATAGAATGGAAGATAAAGTTGCCGGACTAGATGCGGGTGCTGACGACTACTTAGTAAAGCCATTCGGTATGGTAGAACTACTGGCACGATTGCGGGCTTTGCAGCGTCGCTCTCCGCATTTCCAACCCCAACAATTGACTGTTGGTAACTTGACTCTAGATTATGGCAATAGTACAGTTGTAAGACAAAATACTACGAGTGAACAGCAAAGGATTTCTTTAACTAATAAAGAGTTCCAACTGCTAGAGTATTTTATGAAACACCCCAACCAGATTGTTACTACCGAACAAATTCGTAACCAGATTTGGGAAGTTAATGCGGAATCTAGTAGCAATGTAGTGGCGGCGCAAATACGTTTGTTACGTCGCAAACTCACCAATAGCGACTGTAATAACTCAATTGAAACTTTGCACGGTATGGGATATCGTCTTAATTTCACCAATGAATAAAAATAAGCTGTTTCGGCTCACCCGTATTCGTTTGGCTTTGTATTATGCCATCGTTATGGGTTTAATTTTAAGCCTATGTGTGTTCGGTTTTTATCGAGCAGTGTTCCATGCCCATGTGGTGGCTTTAGACAGTGAAATCGAGTCTGTAGGGGGGACACTGCACGACAGTATCGAACTAAAACTACAGTCACCTGGACGTTTGGAACCTTTTGCACATCAGTTATTCCCAAATCTAGATAACTGTGGAACTGGAGCTACTAATTGTATTCAACAACAGTCGGATTCTAAACGTCATCTTCTTGGTATTGTTACTAAAACTAGTTACTATATACGTTTTTTTGATATTTCTGGAAAATTGATTGCTAATGCTGGTTACTATCCAAAGGGATTACCTGACGTTTTTAATCAAAAAACTTGGCAATTTCTCAAGGACGGCAAAGGCAAAGATTACCATCAAATTACTCTAGCACTGCATACCCAAAATTATCAAGACTGGGGATATATGCAGGTGGGGCGAAGTCTACAAGAGTTTAATCATTACTTGGATAGTGTGAAATTAGTTTCGGTATTAGGGTTGTTAATTGCAATGGTTATGATTACTGGTGCTAGTTGGTGGCTATCAGGATTAGCTATGCAGCCAATTTATCAATCATATCGACAGATTCAACAGTTTACAGCAGATGCAGCACATGAATTACGAACGCCTTTAGCTGCAACAGGTGCAACGGTGGAATCGGCACTTTTAATGTCCCAAATAGATGAAGAAGAAACACGAGATATTTTGCAAACTATACAACGTCAAAATCAACGGCTAACTACTTTAGTTGTTGATTTATTAATGTTAGCACGTTTAGATAAACATTCCCAAAAATTACAACGTGAAAATTGTTGTCTAAATGATATTGTTAGCGATTTAGTTGAGGAGTTAGAAGCGATGGCAAATGCCGCAGAGGTAAAGCTGACATCTTCAATACAAGTGCATCAACCTCTGAATATTATAGGTAATGCTGACCAGCTTTATCGCTTATTTTCTAATTTAATTGTCAATGCAATTCAATACACACCCAGAGGAGGGGAGGTAACGGTTTTCTTAGACCGCAATGACTATAATGCCGTAATTAAAGTTCAAGATACAGGCATTGGTATCCCAAAACACGAACTGACTCGAATTTTTGATCGCTTTTATCGGGTGAGTAGCGATCGCTCTCGTAATACTGGTGGTTCTGGATTGGGATTAGCGATCGCGCAAGCAATTATTCAGTCACACCACGGCAGCATAGATGTGCAAAGTAACTTAGGTGAAGGTAGCACTTTCACTATTAAGCTACCTTTTAATATACCCCCACTTAAAACCGCTCGCTCTATTTACCCATTTAAAGTGTTGTATCGTTAAAGACAGATGCTTACAAAAAACTTTTTAGTTCAACTCTACCCTGATTATGGGTGTGAGTAGTTTTGAAGCAGTGAAATGGCTTCTGCATCTAGAAGGTAACTTATATTACTTCGTCTCGATTGAGATTTGTTCTGATATACTCAATCATGCAAACGGATGCCACTTAAGGACATTGCATTAAATGAAACAACAACTGTCGAAACGCTCATCAGTATGGCAGCTATTGCTGGTGTTAATAGAATGCCGAATGGGTAGTCAACTCCTGCTGCTAAGGGAATGGCAACAACGTTGTACCCAGCTGCCGATAACAAGTTCTGAGCCATTTTGCTGTAGGTAGCTTTCGCAAGTTTAAGCGCGTAAGTTGCATCAAGCGGATCGCTTTTAACTAAGATTAAATCAGCCGACTCGATCGCAACATTGGTTCCGGCTCCGATGGCCAGTCCTAAATCTGACTCGGTTAAAGCAGGTGCATCATTGATGCCATCGCCCACAAAGGCGGTCGGCTTCTCAGCTTTGAGCCGATGAATTAGCGCAGCTTTACCCTGTGGTAGGACACGAGCATAGTAGCGATCAATCTGCAAATCCCCAGCAACGGCCTTGGCAACTGCTTCGGCATCGCCTGTAATCATTACCACCGCACGTCCATTTTCTGTAATTTTACAACCGCTTCTCGTGCAGATGTGTGATTTAAAGGAAAAGATTGCCGTTGCGGCAAACAATTTATTTAAGTCACAATCATAAATAGGCAAGTCGATCGGCTAGTGATTGAAATTTACTTTTAGATGTCTGCGCTTCCTTAACCATACGCATAATCTGGCTCAGGTTGTTTGATCTCCGGTGCGAGTGACCTTGACTGTCAAAGCACCTTCTCCATTGACCGCTCCGGCGATCGCTTCATCATTGGCTTTTTTGACCACCGGGCGCGACTCTCCCGTGAGAAAGGCTTCATTGACGTTGGAAGTACCCTCGACGATCTCACCATTGATCGGGACTTGTTCGCCAGGACGAATCAGAATACGATTTGCGTGGCTTTTCTGAGGATGAGGTTTCTCTATAATTTTACTCGTAATACTGATAAAATCTCTCTGACTGGGGCTTTATGTGCTTCTAGCTTCTCTATTCTCTCTAATAGTCGTTTTGGAATATACTTGCACTTTTTAACAAGGCGATCGCCATCTTTCCAAAACTCGTAGTGATACCAAGCTTGGGGATAATCTTTGCCGTGAAGGGTGATGGTTTTCCACTGAATGGAGCCACTACCTAATCCTTTGTGTCGTCTAGTTTTACTAGGGCTATCAATACTTGGGGGTATCTCTGACTTTTCGACATCGTTACTAGGGTTATTTTTACTGGGGGGTATTTCTGACTGCTCGACATCGTTACTAGGGTTATCTTTACTGGAGGGTATCTCTGACTGTTCGACATTGTTACTAGGGTTATTTTTACTGGGGGGTATTTCTTTGTGTCGTCTATTTTTACTAGGGCTGTTTTCGATATCCCCCAGTAATGTGTTTTTACTAGGGCTAGGCACAACACCCAGTAATACCAAAATTTCTATAATTGGGCGCTTCTTGATCTCTGCTTCCTGAATATCCCCCTGTAAATGCTTGGGAATGTACTTAGTCTTCTTTCTCCCTTTTTCTTGCCAATGATAATAAGCCTGGGAATAGTCCTTTCCACCCCTAGTAATGGTGCGCCAATGAATAGTGCCGTTACCCTCACCCCAATTTCTGCGCTTTTTACTAGGGTTATCTTTACTGGGGGGTATCTCTATTTCTTCAAAACTTTTACTAGGGCTATTATTAATACCCCCCAGTAAAAATTCCGATACAGGAGGCGGATGGTTTCGACAGGAGTTTGAGGACTCCGATATTCCATCACCGCAAATTCTGTATAATTCCATAAGACTTGTCAAAAAATACCGTTGCTGTGCCTGTTTCACCGTGCCGTGCTTTAGCCATGATTAGCTCTAATATTCCTTGCTCTGTAGTGTCTGGGTTGTAGTACTCATCCCGGTAAGCGAGAATAATATTGTCTGCCACCATTTCTAAAATTCCCGATTGGCTAAGGTCGCTCATCATTGGGCGCTTATTCTGTCTGCCCTCAACTCCTCTAGATATTTGCGACAGTGCTAACACGGGTACATCAAGTTCCCCTGCGATTTTGTAAAGTCCTCTGGCTACATCTCCTAGTTCATAGCTGCGGTTTCCCCCAGAGTCCTCTGCCATCATTTGCAGGTAATCAACTACAACTAACCCCAGTTTTCCCTCTTTAGCCTTTATTTGACGGCATTCTGACGCAATTTGTGAAACGGTGATGCCCCTTGAGTCATTCATGTACAGCGGTAATTCTGAAGCAACACCGACGATTTTGGCAATGCTTGTAAATTCCCAGTCTGCTAGGGGTTTATTGCCTGAGCGATGTCTACGGATGCGATCGCTTTTTAGTGGCGTTAACTCTAAATGCTTATAGGCGTTGGTAATACTAATTAAACTCCACAGCCTGTACTCCAATTGTTTCTTTGTCATCTCCAAGGAGAAGATGACCACAGGTAGATTGTGGAGTAGTATCATTTGGAGGGCAAGAAACAGCGCAATTTGGGACTTCCCCATTGATGGCCTACCTGCAACTATAGTGAGTGTGCCGCTTTCAAATCCCACCATCAAATTATCCAGTTCATGAAGTCCTGTAGGGTAAATGGGGTTTCCTGAATTTAAATCCTCGTAAGCAGCAACGTTAATCGTGCTGTTATGTTCAGTATTTGAAGATAGAGTTTGATTAGATAATTGGAAAACTTTCTGTTCTGATTGGTCAAGGATTTGTGATAACTCAGTTTCTGTCTCGTAACCCAGATGTAGAATTTCATTTCCAGCCTTGATTAACTGTCTACGCACGAATTTGTCCATTACCAACTCGGCTAAGGTGTCAATATTGACAGCTGACACTGTGCGGTCTACCAGAGTTGCTAATTTATTTCTCCCGCCGATACGAACAAGTAAATCGTGGTCAGCCAACCAACTGGTGACTGCAAGCAAGTCTGTGGGTTTACCTTGAATGTGGAGCCGGGAAGCTGCTTGATAGATATCTTTATGGGCGCTAATGTAAAAGGCTTCGGGAACTAGGCGATCGCTCACCCTATCGATTGCTTCTGGATCAAGCATGATACCGCCTAAAATCGCCTCTTCCGCTTCAATGTTTTGGGGTGGCAGTTTATCAATCACGTCGCACCTCCAGTATTCTCAGCGAGATTTTGGCTTTGCGACTCTTCCCAAGCTCTTTGAGCCTGTCGCTGCCGTTCTTCAAGTTCTCGACGGAATTCGTCTCGAGCATTTTTTGTTTCAATTTTTTTGGCTTGTACCTGTTTTGAAGCCAGATATTTTTCGTAATAAACCTCCCAGCGATTTCTTCCGGCTTTGTTCTTGTGAGCTAACCAAGCCTCAATGTCATTCACTGGCTGGCTAAGATTTTTGGTTTTTTCCTCACAAAATTTCCAAAAATTCGCTCGCTCCTCTTCCGAGAGAGTCTTAATAAAGTCTGAATAAGTCTTATAAGTCTTAGGGCTTGAAGATTGGCTCTGGGTAGGGCTTTTGGAACTCGGTTGTTGCGTAGCGATCGCGTCTGTTGCGTCATGATCACGCTTGTTGCGTAGCGATCGCGCTTGTTGCGGTGAGGCAACAGTGTTGTCTGTAGGCAACACTGTTGTCTCATCGCAACAATGAAGACCCCCAGCTAAAATTTTGACTTGGACTTTCAGTAGTTCAAGGTCAATGAATCCCTTGTAATCTAAGGCTTTGAGAGCGCGGCTAACTGTAGAGCGATGTACTTCTTTATTCTCTGTTGACAGTTGCCTAGCTATCCCGGAAACAGACAACTCAACCCCGTCGCCATAAGGATCGAGAGTGCGAATGTAGTACAGCACATCTTTTTGTGCTGGCGTTAATTCTCGGCAGGCTTTCAGCCATTCTTCGTGCTGGAGTGGGTAAAACTTACCTTGAATTTTTGAACTGTTCTGTGTCATAATCACCTTAATAAGCAAGAAAAATTTCCAGCCCCTGTCCCCCCAGACAAGGGCTAACTTTTTAAATACCAGCCATTTGACACACAGCAATAGAGAGCAAAGCGATTAGCAACTTCAGGCGTTACTTGATCTATGCCGAAATTCTCTTAACTTGCGCCCTCAAAAGTGTCGCCAAAGCAAGTATTAGCCGAAGTTCTGCTCTACTGAAGAAAAGCTGATCTTATGTTTTCAGTCAGAACTGCTGTTGGCTTAATTTGAAAAGAGTAAGTCCCTTGTTATCATTGAATTATCCATAACTTTAAAAATCCTAATAGAGTTCTCTCTAAATATCGCATACTATAACAACTAACTAATCCTATAATTAGCTAGCAATGCAAAATTTTGTAACAGAGGAAACTTCTCTTTACCAGCAACTATTTGACGAGATGTTCGATAGATTCAACCTTTCGGCAAAGGTTGTAGCCAAGCAAGCTGGAGTTTCAGAGGTGCTAATTTCCAGATTTCGTAAGGGAAAAGCTGACTTGGGAACTAGAAAGTTTCTAGCATTGTTAGGGGCTGTTCCCATAGAAGCACGGGAGTGGTATTTGTCTCAGCTGCTTGGGGCAAAGCCAGGTGTAAGCCTGCAAAAGCTTGTATCTGCTGCCTCTGCTGTAGAAAGAGTTGAAATCATCAATTTAATTGCCCATTCTTTCCTAGAAGAGCGAAAAACTACTGGGACAGGTGAATTGATATCATCAGCAGTATGATCCATAGCAATCCCATGATATGAGTGAACATAAGGGATATTATGTGGACTTGTTGCTTGCTCACATCCAATTTTAAAGCGATGTGATTGGATAATCTCCATGTTCGTCAGTCCAAAATACTTGCATCGTAAGGATTTTGTGTGGAGATGGTCAAGTGCTTTGAGGTATAAACTCATTGCCCACATAGTTCATCTTTTTTAAGATGCTGCCACTCTAATTCAATTGGGTTCATCTGAGAGCAGTATGCGGGCAAAAAAAAGATGTACAAACCCATCTGTTCCAACTTTGACCATAACTGCTGAACTTCCCGACATCGATGTATTGGACCGTTGTCCTGCACTATTACTCTAATGCGACCAACTTTCTGGGCATTAAAGGCTTCATGTTCCATCATCTGGATGTAAGGTTTACGACCAACACCCCCGATAACCAGACCGTAAATAAAACTTATTATTGGTTGAAAAAACCCGATAATGCTTAATCTACGATCACGACGCTTAGTTTGTTCCAGACGTTTTTGCTCACCTCGTTGGTAATAGGTGTAACCAGGCTCACTCCATGCACAAAACCCTGATTCGTCTAAATAGTTTAGGTCTATTTCTCCAGTAGAGCAGCTAATTCCATCAACTGATAGGCGTGGATTTTTTATTTGACCAATGTTCCTGTATGCCTGAATTGTTAGAAATAGAAATTAGCCCACACGTTTATATGGACGGTTCATTATTGATTATCCCAATGAATAATCATACTGTTACATCACGTTATGGTTGGTACGTAGAGAAAATAGCGGCTCACTTTAATTGGACTGCACAAACGGTGCGAGAAGTTTTGCATAGATGGGAAAAGCTAGGGGTGGAGGGGCTTTGGGAAAAAGCAGGGCGTGGAGGGAAACAGAAGTGGGCGGAAGGTGACATAGTTTTTTTAGAAGAATGTTTGAAGAAGGAACCACGTACATATAACAACGTCCAATTAGCCCAAAAGTTAGAACAAGAACGTTCAATAAAATTAAGTCCTGACTGGTTAAGGCAGGTACTTAAAAAAAGGGGGTGATTTGGAAACGAACGAGAAAAAGTCACAAAGGAAAGCAAGACCCAGTATTACAACAAATCAAACAAGCAGACTTAGAAATGTTGGAATTGTCTGCGGCGCCTGGAGAAATCGACCTAAAATATCTGGATGAATCAGGATTTTGTGCTTGGAGTGAACCGAGTTACAGTTATTATTTTCGAGGTCAGCAAAAAAGCTTAGAGCAGAGTAAACGCAGGGGACGAAGGTTAAGTATTATTGGCTTTCTTCAACCCCTAATTAGTTTTGTGTATGGTTTGGTGATTGGCGGCGTTTCGCGCAAATCCTATATCCAAATGATGGAGTTTAAAGCGCTTGAAGCCCAAAAAACAGGACGCATCAGAGTAATCGTGCAGGACAACGGCCCAATACATCGGTGCAAAGAGGTACAACAATTATGGTCAAAATGGGAAGACATGGGTTTGTACATCTTTTTTCTACCTAAATATTGCTCGGAGATGAATCCAATTGAACTGGAGTGCTTGACCTGAAAAAACATGAACTTGCCTCGAAAAGTTTTGAGGATGAGTTAGACCTTGCTTATGCTGTGATTGATGGAGTTCAAAGAAGAGGAGAAAAGGGGAACTACAGTACACAACGTGTAAAATTTAACTCTAATTCTTCTGCTTAATTTTTTGTTACATACCTATAAATTTTCTCCCCGACTTACTTAACCTCTCACGGATAGATTAGGGTTAACTTAATCGTTAACGTTGATTTTCTTAGCCAATGTCTGAAATTTGCGTTGTTCACCAGCTTGTTTACGCTGTTGATAACGTTTTCTAGCTTGGTTTAGTACCTCTTGCAATAATTCCTCATTTTCTGAGCAGACAATAAATGCAGCTTCTAGGAAAGTATCTCTAGTAATTTTCTTTACATTGCAAAACGTATCTAGCTTGGTATCAATGTCCTGTTCTAACCTGATTGTTCGCCTGATGATCTGGGTTAACTCTAACTGCTGTTCTTGATTAGAAGTGCTTACCTTATCGTTTATTACTTCCTCACTATCTAAATCCGGTTTTGGTTTCTCAGATAAATGACTAAATTCAGTAATTTCGTCATTTAGTAAGTTATCATGTTGTACTTTTACAAGTGTTGTATCCCGTGCTGGAACACTTGGACGTGTCTTTTTCTTAAGGCGCTCAAAAACATCAGACATTCTTTTGTAACCTCTCGATAATTTGTTGGAAGGGAGTTTCGAGTTGTTCAAAGCCTAGAGAGGACAAACTTACACCTTTATCTATGGCCTTTTTAAATTGTTCAGATTCTAAAATTGAAGGTAAAACGACTATTTCTTCGGCAATTGTTCGCATTGCACTGATACTCGCCTTACTTTGTGCGACTTGGTTTTTACCTACCCATTTATCTCTGAATGGCAAGATGCCAAGCACTATCCCTGAAAAAGCATCAATTTCTTGAAGTTCCTCAACTAAACTCAGAGTTCGGATCAGAGAATTTACACCTTTGGATGATGCTTCTACAGGAATGATGATATGGTCAGCTGCCCCCAACGATGTAAGGCAGATTTGCGATCGCTGAGGTGGCGCATCAACAATGCAATATTGGAATAAATCTGATACCTCTTTTAAGCGTTTGCTCAAAACAATAGCTCCCATACCGCTCCCGGACAAAAATTCTTGAGCATTATCTAATCCATCATCAGCAGGAATTAACCATAGGTTTTCTCCGATTTCGTAAATACCGTCTTCAGTATTTATCTGTTTTTTGAGAACTTCTAGAAGCGTGGGTTGATTCTGCTGAACTTCGTGCCCCAGGTAAAAAGTTAGGTTCGCTTGGGGATCGGCATCAATCATCAGTACACGCTGTCCTGTTTGAGCAAGCATTCTACCCAATAAGATTGCAACAGTTGTTTTTCCCTGGCCACCGGACAAGGATGCACAAGTAAGAATTAACATTTTACTGACTACCAGCAGCATGGTGTAAATTAGTCAATATCATAATGCATAATGTTATTTTTCAGTTATTTAGTCATTATTTAATTTAGTCATTTATAAATGACTAAATTGTGCTTAACGCTATCTAGCCATTTCTTTAGCTCTTAAAAAGTCTTGCTCTTCGAGAAGATAGCTGTAAAGATAGATTTTTGTCCCGTTTGGTTGTTGCTTATTTTAGTCAAGACTGAATTTAGTCATTCTGAAATAACTAAATTTTATAATGATGCAATCTAGTGAACCAGTTTTATTTTATTCAAGAAATAAAACTTCAAAATGCCGCTGGGGGCTGTATAGGGGCTATATGTACCCCAAAAATGATTAAGGACTTCGATGAGTATTTGACACCTATATAGGGTATATATGGGGTCTAAGTGGGGTATATTTGACTGTTAGACACTTTATACCCCACTTAGCCCCCAAGGGGGTATGATAAGCTCTCAAGGCTGGAGAAAAAAGAGGTAGTCATTTTATTCTTCACTCCTCTGCTCCCCCATATCTCCTCAACTGATAACTTTTACAAATTGAACCGTATTACCTTTCCCCCAATGCCGAACGTTCATACCTTACAAAAAATTTTTCCTGCTGGCTTTGATAACGGTTATGGAAGCCTAAAACTTTTAGTCGATGGCTTTGAAGTAGTTCGTGTCCCCAGCTATATAACCAATGCCGAGATGGAAGATGTACCCGGACGAGTACTTTTTAACGGTACTGCCTACACAGTCGGAGAATCAGCTTTCCGTACAGGTTATCATTTTGACCGCAACACAGACAATAATGAAAATAAAGTCAACAACGCATTATTGACTTTATTCGGTGCGTTGGCACATCTGCCACACCGTAAGGCTTGGCACTTAAAATTAGTTGTCAGCTTACATGATGTTGGCCTGGCTGATGAATTGCAAAAAGTACTAAATGGAGAATATCAGCCAATACTAGCTGGCAAACAATCAGAGGTGAAAGTAGAAGTGCTGAAAGTAGTACTAGAAGGGATGGGTGCATTGTTTGGGCATCAACTGCCGAAAAAATTAACCATTAGAGCCATCTACAGACTCTAAACCAGAGGATTCTAATGACCAAACCTTCAGCCTTGATTTTGATTTGTAAAGGAAAAATATGGCTTCCGTGAGGTTGGTCAGCTCGTGCTGTAGTCTTAGAGTCAGCGCCCAAGGATGTCACCAGTCGAAGTTAGAGAGCTTTTCACCCAGACATTTTGGTTGTGATAAAAATCACCACGTTGTTCTAATGTAAACCACCCAGCAATAATCCCAACCATACTTCTACATCGGCATTTTTAATCCACCTTGGAGTTGAGTTAAAGAAATCTCATCTTCAAAATGAACAATGTATTGAGCGATGTCTACGACGGGCTATGACGCTCGATGACTCGCTACCGCTTCTCTACGAGACGCTGCGCGAACGCTATCGGCGTCGCACTTTGCCATTTTTGTACATCTTCATCTGATGCCAGCTTGTGGACATCTTTTAAACTCGTCACCTCATCAAGCATTGCCAAAACATTCGCTTTCTCGACGGGTGCTACTACAAAATCACCCACATTCCGCAGGTGCGATCGCACCTGCGGAATGTGGGTTAAAATCCGACACAAGCTGAATTTCAAAAATTACATTCGACTCACCCAAATAACTCCCGATGCTGATAAGCAAATCGAGAAACATCCAGACTAGCCACAGGTTTAGCATAAATAGCCTGATTGCGAATTGCCTGTATCTGTTCTGACTCTCGCTCCATAGCTGGTGTGAATTCTTGTCGCTGTTTCAGCAAATCCTCAAACTCAATTTCCCCTGGTCTATCTTGATAAAAAGCCTCCTCAGCACAACGACGGACTGCATTACCAATTTCTGCCGGACTGCAAATGCGATATTCAGCCAACAGTCTACGCCATTGATCATCGCTCCAAGGTGAGTTATTGTCTCGAAACGCTGGAAAATACTTAGCTAGATGTAGATTGAAAACTTCATATCTTGCCCCTTCATGGGGTAAATCCACAAAAAAGATATCATCAAAACGGCGCACTAATTCCGCAGGTAGCATTGACAAGCGATTGACAGTAGCAATGGTATAAACTGGCTCTTGATGCTCTTGCATCCAAGTCAACAAAGCCGCAGATAGCCGCCGTGCTACACCTCCATCTGCATTGGAGTCCCAGCCAGCAAAGCCTTTATCAAAGTCATCCCAATAAAGTACGCAGGGAGAAAGGGAAGTCACCAAAGCAATAAACTCCTTTAATGCTCTGTCGGGATGAGAATCACCCAGTAGTACACCCCAATTAGCTGCTAACAATGGC
Organism: Nostoc sp. UHCC 0251; assembly: GCF_034932245.1. Classification (NCBI taxonomy): domain Bacteria; kingdom Bacillati; phylum Cyanobacteriota; class Cyanophyceae; order Nostocales; family Nostocaceae; genus Nostoc; species Nostoc sp. UHCC 0251. The sequence continues at coordinate 12,046 of NZ_JAYGHD010000290.1, read as the reverse complement.
AATCCCATTTTCTTAGCTGCTAACTTGGCAGAAAGACTTTTACCAGTACCCGGTGGCCCCCATAAGAGCATTCCAGTGGGAAACTTCAATCCATATTGCTTTGCTTGAGGTTGAAGTAGACAGGTAATAGTTTCCAACCTTTTCTCCAACAAATCTAATCCCCCGGCTGAAGGTACATCCGGTTGAGCAATGTACTCTAAACCCCGACCCCGCAGTTTCCTAACTTTATGCTCTAGGACTAATTGGGCGATTTCCTCAAGCCGCTTTGTAAAACCCAGACATTGCTGTAGTAGCATATTTATCTCGCCTATGGGTAAACCCTGACAGGCAAGAAAGAGCAATTGCAGTGCTGATGTTTTTTCTGTTGTCTTTAACCAAGAATTGCGATCGGCTACGGCGAGGTAATCGCGATCTGCGCTTCTCTGCGAGACGCTACGCGAACGCAGCAGCGCTTCGCTATCGCACTCCGCAAACTGCTGAAGCCGGGGATGACTACGCCCAACCCAGGCATCATAAAACTGCTCCACAACTATCTGCACCTGCTGTTGGTCTGGAAGTGGATTTGACAGTACAGGAATAAAAGGCTGTAATTCTAGAGGTAGTTGAACGTAAGTTTCCAATAACACCCAGTAATGATGTTGCTGACTCCAGAGAGCTTGATGACAGGCATTGAGTAATTGATAGCTACATTTTTGACTTATTTTGCTAGCATCACCCTCATTTAGCATTCCCTCCAGTAAATAAATACCTGGTTGATATTCCTCCAGAAGATACTGAATAATATCTCCGTCTTTACCCCTGTCAGTTGACTGTAAGATGTACTGACCTTGATGCTGAATTAATTGCTGTAGTCCACTGTAACCAGGATTCCAGACAAAGACTGACAAAGAACGTTCTTCACCCCAATGGTAAAACTGCTGCAATATCTGGATTATGTCAGGCGTATGATACTCCACAGCCACAATTGGAGTATTTTGGTTAGCTAGAGCAGGCCAGTCTGTTAACTTCATAAATCTGACTTCAACAACTTACTTTCCCCTTTTAGAGCAAATTTATTACTGATGCTTTAGCCACACGGATAATTATTACTAACGGATTGGCTATATTTCTTGTGTGAAAAAGAGCGATCGCCTCCAGTACAGTGTTAATTTCGGAAACTGCTCCTAGTCCGCTTCTTTATCTCTTAAAAGCATAAATTTGTCGCAGCAAAGACAGGTTTGAAATCGCAAAAAAATGAAATTGAAATGGATGTGAAAGCCGCGATTGCGGCAAGGAGGTGAAAAATTTACTTGATTAAAGGAAGCTGTAAAATGGCGTACGCAAAGCGCTCCGAAGGAATCGCTAGAGCTAGAACCAATAACAACAATCGCAACGGAGCTAATGCTAAAACATCTGCCAAAACCAATGGCACATCCGCTACAACTAAATCAAAGGTAGCGAATGCTTCACCACAAGAAGAGGCATTAGCATTGTTGAAGGAATTGCGGAACCTAATCTTCAAGGAATACGGCGTTAAGTTGCAGCTACGGGATTCGCGTGTTTCAACTAAAATCGGTCATGCAGCCCGTGAAAAACTCGGACTTGATATTGCAGCCCAAGTCAAAAAGAAAGGTGGTAACAAAAAGTTTGATTGGCAAAAATGGAATACCAAATTATTTACTAAATTGTTTGGGCAACCAGATGCACTCAAATATGCACCAGAAGTAGTGGCAATTTTCATGAGTATGCTGTATGACACTATCAGCACTGACCCAGAGCAAGCAATAGCAGATTTAGTGGAATTCAACCGCGCATCTCTGGAACGTCGTAATTCTTTCCAAGAACAAGAAGAGGAAGAACTTGACGATTTAGATGACGAATTGGACGAAGAACTGGATGAAGATGAGGAGGATATTGAAGATGAACTCGACGAAGATTTAGATGAAGATGACGAATTAGATGAAGAAGATGAGGACGAGTAAATAACTCCGACTTATTCTCAGTAATTGACAGAATAATAACCCAAAATAACCTGTATTGTTTGAGGCAATACAGGTTATTTTTTTGCCAAATAAAGAATTGAAATTGGAGCGAATTGCATCTTCCGATGCTGTTTCTATGAGAAAAATACTAAATATCAAGGAGTAATTCTCATGGTTAACGCTAACGTTCGCAAAACTGCTAAAGCATCACGCAAAATTGAAAGGCATATTCCTGCTTTAGAACGAGTAATGACTTATCAGGAAAAAGTACATCTGATGGTCATTGAAGTATTGCGGGAAGAATCAGGAAGAGAATTAGCAGCAGCAGCCAGATTTAACGGACAAGAGTTTGATTGGGACAAACACAATTTCCAATTCCGTAAGGACTATGTAAATACACCATTAAAAGAACTGGTGAATTATGCCCGCAAACTTTACGGCTTGAATAATCTTGATGAAATTCGAGATAGACGTGCTTCTCATAAAGCTGCTCGGTCTAGACGCATGGACGGACTCAATGGTTTAAGTAGCAACTCTGATAACTTGATAAATGACGATTTTGAACAAGATGAAGATGACGAAGATATAGAAATTGACGATTAATTACAATGCCCTGAATTATCTAATTCAGGGCATTCTATTTCCCACCCACCCGCAGACAACAAACATAATTGAATGCAGCGATTGCTGCTGAATTGGAGAAATTTAAAAGTGAACTCTAACTCAGAAGGCATCTGTCGATGCTATTTAGGTGAGATGTAGCAATTCGTTAATCAAAGGATAATCAAATGATTCAAATGACTCGTAATCAGGAACAAACAAAAGCGTTGGATCAAGTAATAGGATATCAGGATAAAGTGCGATTAATGGTACTGGAAGTTTTACGTGAGGAATCAGGCAGAGAACTTGCTGCTCAAGCACGTTTTAATCAGCAAGAGTTTGATTGGAACGAACATAACATTCAGTTTCGCCAGGATTATAGCGAAACTCCCATCAATGAACTACTAGCATACGCCAAACGTCTGTATGGACTGAAAGATTTGGATGCAGTACGGGAGCGGCGCAAAGCTCATAAACAACAACGTACAGCTAGATGGGCTGAAGCTTCATAATTACCTGCTGGTTCTGACAGTAGCCCCACATTTTAGTGGGGTAACTTTTTTGCCCACCCACCCTCAACCGTAAAAGCTTTATTTTACCGAAGATGCAACTTCGCACCCCACCCCGCCAAATGTTGTAATTGTCCGACTGGAAAGCTTACTAGTCATTAACTCATTAATCTGCTGGTTTGAAAGTTGAGTTGGCTTGACTTCGACTGTGGGTGCAGTTCCTCCCCTGTTGACTTGAATAATGGAATTAGCCCAATAAAACTGCTGCTGGTCAGGTTGGGAATAAACAGGATAACAGCCTTTCGAGGCGATCGCCAATTTATGCTCTACGCTAGAAACTGATGGCAGAGAAATACCAGCACGAACTAATTTTGCCTCTCCTACTGGCCCCCACAAACGTAATTGTTGATTGACACAACGTTTTCCATCCTTGAGAGGGGCAATGATGTTGCCACAAACTTTAACATCCACATCATACATCGGCGGATAATCAGGCACAGTTTGAGCTTGAGCTTGAGTCGTATTCCTCTCATCCTTGCCACTGACATTTACAGTAGTAGGGGTACAAGCTGTAACTATACCTCCTATTACCAGCAGCCAAAGCCAGTTAACTTTGCAGGTAAACATCTGCTGAATCCTCTTCTACGATTGAGAAATTGACAACTAATTTTTTAACTTAAATCCCGTCCATTTTGAAACCTGGAGTTTTTAAGGAGAGTGTATTATTCTTTCGTCGCTTGAGTTCTGAGCTTTACTCTAATTCCAAAAAACTGTGATTTTCAAGGTAGACGCGGTTTAGATACAAACCGACGCTGATTGCTAGGTGATGTCCATAACGTGCAGAACCCGGATGAGGCTTTTCTGCTACTTGCTCCAATTTCCAGTGTTACCCCCAAACGCTTAACATCCTTAGCACAAACAAGTTGACCGTTTTGATCGCGACTCAGCAAATCTTGATTCCATTGCATTAGGTTGTGAGCAAACTTACCTTCATTACTGGTTGCCCATTCCAAAGCATTGGCTTGGGCTTGTGTGAGTTGGCGTGGCCCAGCAGGATCTAGATGACTGGATTGATACCAAGACATTCCACCTACACTTACCAATCCACCCACTCCAGCTGCAATTAATAGCAGTATTCCCGCAGCAATTAAAGAGGGAACTGAATGAATAGCACGCTCAAATTCAGTACGCCTAATTAATCCTGTTACAGCCTGAGCGATCGCTTTTTGTTGACCTTTTACTGCTGCCTTTTCATATGTCTGGAGATGGTCATAAAGCTGCGTTTGCCATAGGTCAAACATTGCTTCCATTTCTTTGGGATTGTCTTCCAATAGGACTTGTAGCCTGCCAGTAGCAATCATCATCAGAAATGCTGGATCATCAGGGTCAAGTCCGGTTTGGACTACTATTTCCCAAACCCTAGCTTTAAATGAATCATCTTTACCTCGAATGGCTAAATCTAGTAAAGTTGGGTAAGGAATTTGGCTCAGTCCTTTGCCTCTAGCGGCTACTGAATCCAAAAACTCATCATCTAAATCGAGTTCTTCAGTGTGAGAATTACTCATATCTGTATTTGCTTTTAGCTAATTAGCGCCCTCGTACCCTACACTCATTTGGTAATTTGATTTGATGGTGGAAGATGTCACCGAAACAGTGCTGAATGCTGAATGCTGAGTGCTGAGTAATTAGTCCTGAGTAAAAAAGTAAAATTAATTGCACAGGCTAAACCCCCCGCTATTCATGTACACGACTCCTGAATTAGATTACTTCTTGGTAGCAACCTTGCCGTTGACATTAGCATCATCAACTTTTTCTGTTGGGGAAGTAATTGAAGCTGCTGGAAGATTCCAAATTTTAGCTTTCTCAATTTCCTCAGAAGCTCTTTTGAGAAAACTGTGTAATCGCTGCTTACCCAATACACCTAACTCTCCATAATCTCTAGCCGCAGAAAAATTTATTTGATTGGCATCGAGGATATCCCGCTCTCGATAGCTGAACTTGGGAAAATTGATGACAGCTACTTTATAAGCTTTGATTAAATCCTGTAAATCCTTACGTCCATCTACATGTTTCCAGTCATCGCATAAACCATAATTGCGTACAAATATGTGCTTAATCTTGTTCTCAAAGCGTTCGAGAGATTGCATAAATAATTGAACGCTGTCATATCCACCACTACAAACAAACCACTTATATATTTTGACCTTATTTTTCCCAGTAATTTCTAGGATTTGATTCCGCTCAATCCAATCAGTTACTGCTGGGTATACTTGAGCAGGTAAATTGACAATGACAGAAGTTGTTAGTGCTAAATTAAAAATTTCATCAGCATCGTAAGCTTTACGCTCTGATTCGCTAAAAACTGCTGTTTTATGATTATCTGGGTAAAATGCGCCCACATCTGGATTACTTTTGTCTGCTTCTACCAACTCATAAGAAAGTTTATTGTCAATGCAGTATTGCACCATAACCCGTGCAAACAAAGACTTGCCAACTCCACCTTTTTCACCATCCATGAAATGAATTGCTGCCATCTTAAATCTCCTTTCTGATTTGACTAAATGTGCATTAATAAATACTTAAATATTCTCAAACATATCGTCTGTTTCATCATAGAAAGACCCCTCACCAGGAATGAAGGAATCAGAATCTATTTTGTGTTTTGGCTGGTTGTCACTATTACTACTGCCATTGCCTTTAGTTTTACCTTTAGCGCTAGCATTACTATCATTTTCATTATCAATACCACCGCTATTACCAATTTCTAGACCGAACATAGTAGCAAGCGTTTGAGGATTAGTCATAGTGCTGAGAGGTACAGGTAAAACATCACTTGATTTATGCGGTAATCCTAGTTCCATTCGCAAATAAGCCAAATGTTGCTCCAGGGCATGACAACAAATTAACCCTACCTGACGCACCTCTTTATCACTAATTTCTACATCCGCATTTGCTTGAGCTTGATATGCTAAAGGCAACCAACACATTCGTAATGCCTGTAACACCATCTCTTTGCTAGTACTGACCCCATTTCCTTTTTGCAAATATATAATTAGCTTGGCATCAACAGTATTTGAGTAAGCGCGAAGCCGAAGAGTCAAATTTTTATATTGTCTTTGTCTGTCAGTATCAGTTTGTTCAGGCAGTCTGCGACTAGCGCTACTACTGGGCTGTCTATTATTGTCATTATTTTTGGGTTGTTTTTTATTTGTAGTCATCTACCTTCTCGATTTGCGCTCTAAACCGCATAAACAAACCAAACGCATCAATCAACCTAAACGACAAAGCTTCCTGCTCTCGGAAAGTATGGCAATAATCATTACTTTTATCCTTGAATACTTCTTGTACCTGTTGCTGTAAGTCAGCACCCCAATAAGTTGAAATTTCTTGAAAGCACTCTTGTAACTCTTGCTCTAAGTACAATGCTGCGCCACCACTCAAAATCACCTCGTTCACCGCAGGTAAAGTTGATTCCAGCCAATCGTAAAGCCTAGACCAATACTCAGCTTTAGCAGTAGCAATGGCATTAACAATCATCTGCAATTCATAATCAAGATTTTTAGGTTCTCTGCTTTTCACCAGAGTGCGAATTGCTTGGTTATCAGTTGTGATATCTGAACCAGCTGCATAGATGGCAGAGGTCAAAGCAGTGGCATCCTGTCCAGATGTGCGCTCAATTACTCGCTTTACCATTTGGTGAAAGCCCAGCCCATTAGTGTAACCCGCCGTCATCTTGCCCCGTTCAAATAATAGAAGGCTGGTATTGCGATGCCCGAACATTAGCACTGCAATGGTTTGAGCATTAAACCATTCTTTACCATTCTGGCGTTGCCGAATCATTGCTAATCCCGCACCTTCGGGTAAGCACTCGAATCTCTCCAGCTTCACCCGCAACCTTTGACCCCGAAACCTAAAATCTTTGAGTGCAGCCTGCAACTGTTGCTCAAATGCTTGGCGATTTTGATATTCACCATAGGGCAGTAGTGAGGTCAGTGATAGTGAAAACCTGTTAGGCAATTTGTTGTGTTGAGCGATCGCACCAATAACCGCCAAGGCTTTATGAATTGAGGTTTCGTACTTGAGCTTATCGAGTCTGGCAGATGCTGAAAACTGCCGTGCCAGGAATCCAACTACCGTACATTGTGTATCACCATCCGCAGGACTTGACACCCAGGCTTCATCTACTGGTTTAGGAGATTCCAGACCCTTGCGACTCGACATATAAGCGTCAATCGAACTTTGAGGCAATTTCAGCATCTCTGGTTCCATTGTCATCAAACATGGTTTGCCTTCAGTTACTAGTTCGTAAACAATCTTGGTCAAGGAAGCACCAGGGTCAAAACTGACTATCAAGTTTGACATTGACTGTGGTTCACCTAAAAGCTTTCCTTTAAGTTAAGTGCAAATATAAATCATGCCAATCTACCCACTGACCATTTTGATAAGGCGAAAAATTAGCCCATTGGTTATTTTTTTGCTGCATTTTCTCAAGTAGTTATTTTTATGCTATCGAATTCAAAAATACGCCACTCAAATGCCAATTCAACGCCACTTAAGCGTCACTTGATCGCCAATTTAATCCCAATTGAGCGCCAATTCAACGCCACTGCATACATTATGTATATATTATTTTTATCAAGAACTAAGCTTATTGACAATAAAATGGTCAAAAAATGCCAATTCAGTGCCACTTAAATGCCAACTCAAGGCCACTGATGTTTTTAATTTGAGTAGCCCAAAAAAACCTTTGGTGAGTAGCAAGCTATGTTGCTGTCCGGACATTTTTTCTGGGGAGAAAAAACGCACCCCCAGGTGCGGCAACAAACTTGCCCTCTTTTCACGGTTCCCCTACCTAAGTAGGTCAACCACCGTGACAGAGGGGAAGATGATACGAAAATTCTCTCTGGGAGTTCAGTCTGGAAATTTCTGCAAGGTTTGGGTGGATTAGCTTTTTAATTGCGCGATGGGCTACGCCTTGCCGTAGGCGATCGCATTTCATTATCTCGCATCGCATCTTGGCATCGAACCAGAATCGTAAGTAACCGCTTGGTCAATGACAAATGATACTGCTGTCGTCAAACTTAAAACAGCTAATGACTAATGCATCAATAATGCGACAGAAACGCTCACACAGGATAGACATTAGACTGACTTTGGCAGAATACGAGAAAGCACAGTTAATGGCAGATGAAAATAATCTCACTATGAGTGAGTTGTTTCGTGCCAAGACTCTGAAAAATAGATTGCCCAGGCGTGTCACCAAAGTAGCAGGTCAAACTTACTGGGAGTTGGGGAAAATAGGTAACAATCTCAACCAAATAGCTAAAGCAATCAATACTTCAGTACTCATGGGAGAACCTGTGGTCGTAGATAGAGCGTTGTTGTCACAGATAAGAGATTTGGTGAAACAGGTGCGGCGAGAGATTGCTGAAATTGATTTAATCACTGATTTACAAGATGAAGGATGATTGGCAAGCACATTAAAGGTAAAAGTTTTCGGGGACTGCTAAACTACCTCTTTGGCAAAGATGGAGCAAAACAAATCGGTGGGAATATGGAAGGAACAAACCCACGCGAATTAGCAGCTGAATTTGGTATATCTCGAAGATTAAACCCGAAGGTGAGCAGGGCTGTTTATCACGCTTCTCTCAGTTTGGCCCATAAGGAGAGTTTAGATGATGATACTTGGGATGAAATCGCCCAGAAGTATCTGCAAGCAATGGGTTTTGATATGAACCAATATGTCGTAGTGCGGCATACTGATCGGACTCATGAACACATACATATTGCTGCAAGTCGCATTCAATTAGATGGCACTACAGTTTCTGATAGCTGGGACGATCGCAGAAGTGAAGCGGTAATTCGCAAGTTGGAGCAGGAATACAATTTGCAATCGGTGCAACCAAGTTGGGAAAAAGATAAGCACAGTCCAACTACTGGCGAACGTAGGCAACTTGCCAGAACTGGAGAGGAAAGCGTTAGAGTGAGACTCCAGCGATCGCTCGACCAAGTAACCCACGACCATCCTACTATGCCAGAGTTAATAGAGCGAGCGCAACAACAAGGTGTTAATGTCCGTGTTGGTTATACTCGCACAGGCATTGTCAAAGGCATTAGTTACCAACTTGATGGTGTGGCTTTTAGTGGTACGCATCTGGGTAAAGCATATACCTTTCCTGGTTTACAAAAGCATCGAGGTGTAAACTACAGTCCCAAGCGGGATGACAAACGCATCCAGAAACTCATGGAACAAGCTATTGAAAATCCCACACTAGCAGTGCCTCCAAAACAGGATGATAAACGTATTCAGAAATTTATGGAGCAAACTGTTGAGAATCCGACGCCAGCAGTTACTCAAACAAACTCCTTGCCTATACCAGAACCAACAAACTGGGAGCAAATACGCCTAAACTTAAGCCAGCAGTACAATTTACCCAATTCTCTGCTCACAGAATTGTATGAAAAAGGTTGGCTCTATGCAAGTCTTGCAGGTCAAGCAATATTTGTGGAACGCACACTCGACGATCTTCCAACTCTTGCCAGGCAGCTAGAACCAACAGGTGACTTCACCGCTATTCCCCTGAACTCTGAAGCGAGGAAAAATGGTAGTTTTTGGATTGCTACAGATGCCACAGTAGAAAGAGCAGTGCTACTAAGTGACCCGATTGAAGTTCTCTCTGTCATTGCCTTAGAATCAACTGTTGACAAAGAAAAGCGCAAACCTACATTGTATTGGAGTGTAGGCGATAGCGAGCAAATACCTTTAGAATTTTTGCGATCGCTCGATACAGTAGTCATCGCTTTTAAAGATAATGAGAAAGTTGAGGACTTGGTATTTGGGCTATTGGCTGAACTACCCCAAGCTAAACGAGTTTCTCCCGGTAAAATTGGTTGGAACAGGATGATTTCTAGCAATACCCAACAGTTAGAGCTAAGACGATCGCTCCCCTCTCAGAGTTTAGAGATTTGATTTTAAAAAAGCTTACCACCAGAGGGAAGCGGAAAACTTGTATAGTAGATATTCACCCTGGGTTCGCTCAGATACTAGCTGGCAAATTACAAGCCAACGCCGAGTGCTATGTTTCCAGAGATACGAGCAATACTGAGCATCTGACACGGTTCATGGCAGACAAGATTCTACCATCAGCCTACAAGCGAATAGGTTTTAGAGATGTCCGCACCCATTCATTTCGCAGAGCTACATTTTTAAGATAAAAGCCTACCTGGATAAAGGTTTTAATTTGAGTACGCTTTCCAAATTCAAGTTAGATTTTTATATTGATCGGAGTACTATAAAACAAAAACATATTCAGAACCTCAAATCCAATTGGGTGCTAGTTAAAATCGGTGAGAGTTAGCTATTATTTCGCTAATAGATTTCCAGTAAGTTTCAAACATAACTTCATGTTCGGCTTTGGAAATTTCAAAATGAGGTACTTCAGCCCTTTTGATTCCGTGTAAATAAGGAGAAATTAGCATCTGACCTTTTGCTTCAGTTCCATCGATACAAGTAGCAGACATATAAGGATAACTAGAAGAAATATATATTTCAAACTTTCCTGGCAATCCTAATTTATCAAATTCTGCTTGCAAAGCTTTCACAGCATTGAGAGAAACCCTGATGCGGTTGTTCAGTTCTAATTCCCCTCTGTCTTGAGCATATTGCTTAGTAATTTCACAATCAGGGTCAAGAAAAATATATTTAAATACAACACCTTTTCTTAGCAACTCTAAAATAGGTTCCTTGAATTCACGAGATGGTCTTTGCTCAAAATATCCAACAAAAGAACGGTGTGAAATTCCTAAATTTACTACTTCATATTTAGCTCTCAAAAGTATATCTACTTTTTCCGAAATACTTGGTCTACCGCTCTCGTATAACTTAAAACCAGCTTTGTAATCTGGAAATTTAGCATTTAATAAATCTTCAAGTTCTGTTAAAAAAAGTTCGTGCTCCTCTGATTTAATTAACTTTTCATAAAAAAATGGTATGGCAACTGCAACAGCTAAAAATGTACCAATATCTTTAGTCGCATCCCAAAAAAAACCTACTTTTCCTAAAGCAGTTAGCCTAAGCAAAATACCTACAAGAAAAACTATTACCCCTGCAAGACCGTAATACCTGCCCAGAAGTCGCTTCAGAGGACTTTTAAAATCTTGTCTTGACTGATTCGGCATTCTCTCTTATATATCTCTAAGTGTTTAGCTACTTGTCACTGTAACCATAAGTTCGCCGCTTTTGAAAGCATAACCTGGTTCTTGTCAGCTTTTGGTGATCAATAGTGGGTTGGTTTAGGCAGAAGGCAGAGGGCAGAGGGCAGAAGTCAGAAAGAAGAAAATTACAGAAAGTCCTGCGCTGCAAGGTTTACAGAATCTCTACATCACAAGAAAAGTTTTCAAGTTGGATCTGAGTCTTTGTCACAAGTTCTACGACGACAGGCAAAATCTTAAAACCCTTCTGCCTTCTGCCTCCTGCCTTCTGCCTTAAAGTGCGTAACCTTTCATCATCACCAAAAGTTGCCAAGAACCCATAACCTGGTTCTTGTCAGCTTTTGGTGATCTTGGCTGGGGGAAGGCAGAAGGCAGACGGCAGAGGGCAGAAGGAAGAAGAAAGGAAAAATTCCCACAATTGAATGAAGCCCAGCATGGATTATAGAACATCTGCATCACTTGAAAGCCGTAAGCGATCGCAAGAATGAAGTCACAAATCCCACGCCCGGATAATAAAACGTTTTAAAACCTTCTGCCGTCTGCCTTCTGCCATCTGCCTTAAAGTGCGTAACTTTTCATCATCACCAAAAGCTGACAAGAACCCATAACCTTGCCACAGGACAAGCGCAAAGGCTTGATTTAACGTTCCGCGATAACTTCGTTAAGCTTCGCTAACGCAGTCAAAGCATTTGGTTTTGAAAGCATAAAGTGGTTCTTGGCAACTTTTGGTGATCTCGGTTGGGGGAAGGCAGAGGGCAGAGGGCA
>NZ_JAYGHD010000289.1:0-67263 GCF_034932245.1 Nostoc sp. UHCC 0251 | reverse complement strand
GGGAATGGTTATTAATTCTTGTCCCTCACTCCCTCATCTCCCCTGCTCCCCTGCTCCCCTGCTCCCTGCCCTCTCCTACCGAAACGGTGGAGAATAAAGCAATCCACCCTTGCTCCAGAGTTGATTTTGACCGCGAGCTAGATTGAGTTTTGTCTTGGGGCCGAGGTTGCGATCGTAAATCTCGGCGTAGTTACCAACGTGCTTAATTATTCTGGCTGCGAAGTCGTTAGTTAAGCCGAGTCCTTCACCAAGGTTGCCTTCGGTTCCTAAAAAGCGTTTAATATCTGGGTCATTACTAGCAGCAAACTGACCCACATTCTGGGAAGTAATGCCCAACTCTTCAGCTTTTACCAGAGAATAAACCACCCACTTAACAGCATCACCAAACTTAGCATCCCCTTTGGCAACTGCTGGTGCAAGGGGTTCTGAAGAAATCACTTCTTCAAGAATCACATTATCTTCTGGTTTGGGTAGAATTGCGCCTCGAGATACCAATGCTGAACGGTCAGCGGTAATACCATCGCAACGACCTTCGGCATAGGTAGCAAAGGTAACGTTAACGTCTTCAAAGACAACAGGTTTGTAGGTGATGCTCCTTTTCCGCATTTGGTCTGCTAAGTTCTGTTCGGTAGTCGTACCAGTTTGAACGCAGATTGCTTTATCCTTCAGGTCTGCCAAGGACTTAATGTTGCTATTTTTGCGAACCATTATGGCTTGTCCGTCGTAAAAGACCACAGGTGCAAATTCTAGACCTACAGAGGTATCACGGCTCAGTGTCCAAGTAGTGTTGCGGCTGAGAACGTCTACTTCGCCAGTTTGCAAAGCTGTAAACCGTTCTTTAGAATTGAGATTGCGAAATTCTACTGCATCTGGGTTGTCAAATAAAGCTGCGGCGATCGCGCGACAGATATCTACATCAATGCCACTATATTTCCCATCAGTTCCCACAAAGCTAAACCCTGGCACTTCACCGCTGACACCGCAAGTTACCTGACCACGGCTTTTAATGCTATCCCAGCGATTTCTAGTTGCTGGTGCTGCTGAATTACTGCCTGGAGTGCCGGTTGTATTTGCTGTTTGTCCTGAATCTCCACCACAAGCAGCGATCGCGCATACTAGGGGTGCGATCGCTAAAATTAAAGCTGATTTACGCATGAATTTCATAAATTACTAGATAATAAAAAATGTATTAATCGCTACAAACATTTAGTAAAAACAAATTGTTGCTTGTAATATAAAACTTTACCAGCCTCTGTGCTATATTTATCCGCTTTTAAAAGTGCTAGTTTAACTTTTTACTTGTATTTTTAAAAGCCTTAGATACTTGCATAAATGATCTCAACTTGGCTTCAGCTTTTAACTTTGATTAAAAATTTTGCCACTATGCTTTATTTAGCAATACATTCATGAAACCTCTAAGAAAAGATTAAAATTTCAGTTAGTTAATGTTATATACTTCACTGACTAATATTTTTTGGAAAAAAGTAATTATCACTTCTTGAATAATGAGCAAGAATCTTTCAAGACATATCATTCACAGCGCAGAATGAGCATCTGTTTTTTTTATCTTCATACCCAATGACGGCAGTTGCTCCACTTGGGGAGACCCAAGACCGCACTGCCTCCCCAATGCCCAATCCCCTAATTGCATACTTCTATGCGAACAGAAGTAGCCACACCAACCTAAACAACTACCCCTAGCAGGTTAAACTAGGTCAGGTAACAGCTGCTCCACGTTCCTTATGAGGCTTTTATGGGAGCTAACCTCAAACAGATTGCCAACTATTTAGACAACCTTGGTTGGGACTACCGTTTTGATGATGAAGAAGACCGAATTATAACAGGTGTGGAGGCTGATAACCTAGAAGATTTCCTAATAGTTGTCCAACTGGATGAAGAGGGGAAATTTTTCCGGGTATTTGCCCCTCAAGTTCTGTCAGGTATTCAAGACCATCCTCACAAGGCAGTTATCCTACAGACAATGCTTGCTATTTCCTGGGAAACCAAAATGTTGCAATGGGAGTATGACCCATCTGACGGCGAAATTCGTGCCATTATTGAGTTTCCTCTAGAAGACTCGATTCTCACAGAAAAACAATTTCACCGTTGTTTGAGTGGGTTGATTCAGATTGTGGATGGTATAGCAATACCTCGCCTGAAAGAAGTTATGGTAACAGGTTTTGATCCGGGGAATATAGAACTTGGGGAAAGACTGTTACTAAGTATCCAAGAAGAAGCCCCAGGATTGCTAGATTTGCTGGAAAAAGCAATGGAAGCGCGAAAAAAACGAGGAAGTTTTCCCAACGACTGAGACGGATCATCACTTAAATAGCTATACTCCAAAGTGATACCCTCACTATATACTGAAATTTTCTGGGGCTGGATATTATGACATCCTATGCAACCTCCTCTGCCAAAGCGGAAATGAGTGAACTCCGGCGGTTGAAAGGCTTACTACCGCCAGAATTACAGAGCTGGGTCACGGTTGAAGGCACAACTGAGGTCAATCCGCCCCTGGTTCGTTGCGAAGAAATTGGTAAAGACCAAGTAGAAATCCAAATTGACTTGGTGAAATGGGATGCCCTCGCAATGGATCAGCGTAATCTGCTGTTCTGGCATGAAGTTGCTCGCGTTCAAAATGACACAATTCCTAAAGATGGTTGGGAAATGGCAGCACTAGCCATCGGTTTAGGTGGTGCTGTAGGCGAATTGTGGGTACAAGATGGATTGCTTCTGGTGTTAGCTTTGTCGCTATGTGGTGTGTCAGGCTGGCGACTGTACCAAAAGAATAATGGGGAAAAACAACTAAAAGAATTGCTCAATGCTGATGAGAAAGCGATCGCTTTGGCAACTCGCTTTGGTTATAGTCTCCCCAATGCCTACAAAAGTCTAGGTAGCGCCTTGAAAACCCTGATTGACAATACTCCTAGTAAGCGCCAACGGTCGAGATACGAAGCAAGGCTCTCTGCCCTCAAACGCAGTGCCAATAAGGCAAAAGCTAAATCCAAAACTCCAGATGAAGGCGGATTGTAATTAGTCATTAGTCATTAGTCATTGGTCATTGGTACTAATAACTAATGACAAATGCAAAATCCCACGGCAATTCAAGAAAACGATAGCGGAGCGTTAACGAGTCTACGAGTGTCGGGTTCGCGGGAGCGTGTTATTAGACAAGCGATGTTTTCGTAGCCGTGGGATGAGTTAAACTCCTCATTTCTCGCTCTTCACTCTTTTCCTCATTCCCAGTTTCAAACTGAGAATGCCTAATGGAGGGCTGCTGCCTTCCTAATTAGCAGCAGCAATGAGCAATTCATAAAATCTTACTTTTTTCTTGACTACATCTTTATCAAACTCAAATTTTACAGGGATTTTTACAGTTGGTTCAGCATTTTATGCGTCTGAGGGATCACACGCACGTGCTTGAGAAACCCCTTCATCAAAGCTTGCCACATCAAGACTTGATCGGCTGTAGGGGCAAGCACAGGTATTGGGGAGAATTGTTCAGATACTGGCAAAGGCGTAACAGGTTGTAAAAATACTGAGATATCTGGACTAACCTTTGCCACCAGCGAAGCTGAACGTTCCAACTCGGCTGGATCTGTGTTTTGAGACACAATTATCTTGACAAAAACATTTAAATATGAGTCATGACACAATTGGAGAAATTTAGCATGTTCTTGCCAATGACTTTCGCCGCTAACACTGGGCAATTTTAAATCCATACCTACAGAGTCTAAATAGGGGAGAATCATCGCCAGTTGTTCTGGGCGATGTCCGCCAGTTTCTAAGTATATAGGTAGACCAGTTATGGCTCGGACTTGGGGTAGAAACTGCGTTAAAAATTGGGCATGAAGAAGTGGTTCGCCTCCAGTTAAGCTAATGCTATCGTGTAGAGAAGGTAGATTTTGTCGTTCAATCCATTCAATTAGTATGGGTAGAGAGACAGGGTTAGAGTGGATTTCAAAGTCGCGCAATCCAGGCGATCGCTCTATCCGACAATTAGCAGGTGCATTCCAAGTGTGGGCACTATCACAAAATTGACAGCGCAAATCACACAAAGCAAAACGAATAAATATCTGACGCGTCCCTACATTGAGTCCTTCCCCTTGAATGGCAGAAAAAACCTCAACTAGGCGTGCGGTAGGTGTAACCTTAGTTTTAGCAATCATTTGATGAGAGCAACGCGATCGCGCTGCGTCGGCACAACAGCAAGGATGTTTTTTGGCTTCTTGTTCTATTGTGAATCGTCGCTAGCGATCTCCAATCTCAGCCCCGGTAAATAGCAATTAGTCCTTATTACTACTGATTCCAATATTAGGTTAGGTAATTTTCTAGGACAAAATAATGTTTGGCAGATTACATTATACATGGCAACGAAAGTGCAGAGCTTCATGACTAGCCAACCGACAGAGGTCGATTTTCCAGTTAATTACCTAAACGACACGGCTATAGTGCAAGTGCCTAAGCGGTTGAGCGTGCTGGAGGCTTTAGGCTTTAAGCAAACTTGCCAAAGCTTAATCCAGCCCAATTCACATCTTAAACAAATCATCATTGACTTTCACCTAACTACTTTTATGGATAGTAGTGGTTTAGGTGCCTTGGTCAGTAATTTTAAATACGCCCAGACCCAAGGGATTACATTAACACTGCGGAATGTAACGCCTCAAGTAATGGCAGTCTTAAAACTCACGGGATTGGATCAGGTTTTTCCCGTAGAGATTGTAGACGATGAGTCGCTAATAAAACAAGAAGACTTATTAGATAATCGGAAGACAACTTCCCGTAAAGTAGAGCAGTTACCCACTACTCACCCTTCTGTGGCATCTTGGATGAAACGGTTGTTAGACATTGTAGGGTCGGTAGTCGGTTTGTTAATTACAGGAGTTTTATTTATTCCGATTGCGATCGCTATTCAAATTAATGATCCCGGGCCTATTTTCTTCAGTCAAACCCGTTGTGGTTGGATGGGAAAACGGTTTGAGATTTGGAAATTCCGCTCCATGTGTGTGGATGCGGAAGCGAAGAAATCCCAAGTCACAAATCAAGTGCAAGGTGCTTTTTTCAAGAATGATAATGACCCCAGAATTACCAAAGTAGGACGCTTTTTACGGCGAACTAGTCTTGATGAACTGCCGCAATTTTGGAACGTCCTCAAAGGACAAATGAGTTTAGTAGGCACTCGACCACCTACACCCGATGAAGTGGAACGCTACGAAATACCGGAGTGGCAACGTTTAGATGTTAAACCCGGTATGACTGGCGAATGGCAAGTGAATGGGCGTTCTACAGTCCGTAGTTTTGAAGATGTAATTCGCCTAGATTTGCAGTATCAAAAAAATTGGAGTTTGGTATACGATTTAAAGCTAATTTTCAAAACTATAGCTATTCTGTTTAATAGAAACAGTGGTGCTGTTTAGCTAATTACCCTTATTCACAATTTTTTGTTAACTCCCAATCACAATAATTGTTAGATATACCCAAGCCTAAAAATAGGCTTGGGTAAATTTTAGGTTCACCTAGAGCACTAAGCAACTGTCAGCCAATTTTAGATTTTAGATTTTAGATTGACCATATTGATGAATCATGTTTTTAGGACTGACGCATTAACAAGAAATACCAAATATGGATTATGGATTAAGGTTAAAAACCATATCTTTCGTAAGGGCACAGCATGGTCTATTTACGAGCGCAGGATAACTATTTACGAGCGCAGGATAATTAATAAAAGCCTGAAAACTTCCTATTGTAGGTAACGCACATCAAGATGCATTTGTACAGTGCGTAAGCCCTACTTTTTTGAAACAAAGATGTTTATTTATTTTTGATCCCAGCTTAAAATTGAGAGCTTGAAACCAAGCTAAAATTTTGGATTTTGAATCATTCAATCCAAAATCCAAAATCTAAAATCTAAAATTTGGTAATCTTCTGCATCAGATTATCCCACTGCTTTCTGAATACCAACGACTTCAACCTGCTGTGCTTCTGGTAACAAACGCTTCATGCCTTGCTTAACAAACCCCTGCAAAAAACCAATCTGCTGATTTTGCTGAAACACTTTTTGCAAAGTTTGCCGCAAATTATCCAAATTCAAACCAGTACCAGAATCTATTGCTATTTCCTGCTGTTGGAAATACTCAACTAAACTTAACCCTGCTACTCTAGTCAGATAAGCTGCACTTACTCCCTGCACTACACCGCCAGCAACAAAGGTAACGGCATTACTTTTCAGAACAGTACTAATAGCCTTTGTAGAAAGTTCAACTAAACCCAGTTTCAGCATCAAACTTCCCATTGTTCCAGCTACGGTTTGCGCCTGTTCCAAGGAAAATTTTTGCTGATAGATATTACCCAAATCCATTACCATCTGAGCATTAATTGCCGCAGTCGCTAGGATATCAAGGGCTGGGACTGGGTTAGCAAAGGCAGCAGCAGAAGCTATCCATTGATATTGTTCAATAA
Source organism: Nostoc sp. UHCC 0251 (assembly GCF_034932245.1). Taxonomy (NCBI): domain Bacteria; kingdom Bacillati; phylum Cyanobacteriota; class Cyanophyceae; order Nostocales; family Nostocaceae; genus Nostoc; species Nostoc sp. UHCC 0251. The sequence continues at coordinate 60,804 of NZ_JAYGHD010000289.1, read as the reverse complement.
TTGGGGTGGCGCGATCGCGTCTAGTTCCATTCAACCAGTTTTTCGCCTCAGCTTTCAACAATCCGGCTTTTCTCATAGTTGTTACCCAAACTAGCCGTTGTCCCTGCTGTGCCAAAACTTCACTTAGCTGCTGCGTCAATTGCTGGATATTTGGCGCTGGTTGTTCCATCCACTCTTGCACAGAACCATCAGCCTCATGCTTTCGGACTTTGATCGGAATGGGAGAGGCGGCTGTTGCAACTACATTTCCTTGCATTCGCTGTTTCAATGACAGCAAGACACTGGCGCTTTCATCAGCTAAATACTGGTCTTGTTTGTTCAAAACCACTATTCTGGGTTGATTTGCTGCTTTTAGCTGCTGTAAGGCTTGAAATTCTGAGTCTGTCAAATCACCGTTTGTCAAGAACAGAACAAAATCAGATTTTGCCACTTCTGCCAAAATAGCTGCATCTGAATTGTCACCCGCTTCTCTAAATAAAGGTGCTGTTTCTTCTAGAGACAACAAATTTCGTGTCTCGACATTTTCCTTTAACACTTTAATTAAAGTGCTTTTACCCACGGATTTACCGCCAGTCACAGCAACTTTAATTTCTTGTCTGTCTAACTCCAACAACAGTTGGGCAACTTGTTCTCTGAGTATCTCTAATGCTGTGTGGTTTTCTGTTTCTTGTGCCAGTTGGTTAATTACAGTTTCAGTTTTAGCGATCGCACTTTCCACTGTCGCCCGATCCACCACCATACCATCTAGCTGCTCTAAACTGTCTTTAGGGCGATTTTTTTGGAATAACCACAAACCACCACCTACAGCTAAGGCACTCAATAAACCAAATTCACTCACTTGCACTATCGAATCGTGCCAGCTTTGTAACATCCATAGAGAAAAGGACAGTCCCAATCCTCCCACTAAAATTGGTCGCTGCAACTTCACAACCATGATTCTTTGCGCCCTTTTGATGGCTATTTCTTCCAGAATAGATCAAAATAAAACAAAACCCTGCAATCTTTTATGATTACAGGGATTATGTTTTACTTTTCTTTTGTTTGGTGGCGGGAAGTGGATTTGAACCACTGACCTTCGGGTTATGAGCCCGACGAGCTACCAGGCTGCTCTATCCCGCGTTACTCTCGACTTATTTATAGTAACCTATAGTCAAGAGTTTGGCAACTACAAAAATGATAATTCTCCAATTACTTCTAAACGCTTGTATTTTCCCAAGGTGACAAACTTTTCTGAGAGGCTTTCTGCCGCGCTGGGTGTAATCCAACCCATTTGCTGGAGTAAGTGAATAGCCACGGCGTATTTTGCTCGTTTTGCCCCATCCATAACTTTGATAGCCAATCCCAAGCCTTCACCGAGTCTACCGATGCACTGCACTCCTTCGGCACCAGTTTTACTAACTAGTTCCCCTGGAGTTAAGCGCATCAGTTCCGTATCAAATTCTCCATCTCCTGCTACCATTGCGGGGTGATGAGTCATAGCCCGGACAATACGCTCCATATCCAGATTGGTACTAGAGGCTAGCAGTGCATATAAAGATGCCATGTGACCGAGTTGCATCAAATAAGTTGGTGCGCCACAGTCATCATGAGCGCTGATAAATTCTGCTGCTGGCATTCGCAGTAATTCTGCTACTTTGCCCAAAATCAACTGCTGTACTGGGTGCTTGCGATCCAAGTAGTTATTCAAGGGCCAACGGCGTTGCTGACAAACGGCTAACATTCCCGCATGTTTACCAGAGCAATTGTATTCCAGAGGACTGTCCTTACCTTCAGGAATTGGACACTGGAGTATAGTCGGGTCAAGATCGGCCCGCCAAAGGATGTTAAATACCTGTCGGACTTGATCTATTCTTCCTTTATGGGAACTTGTGATAATTGCTAAATCGCGATCGCTGAGGTCATAGCGTTCCAGTGTACCTGTAGTGGTGACTGCGAGTGCCTGAAATGGTTTGAGCGCTGAGCGGATAAATGCAGCAGTTTCAGAATTTCCGGCAACGGTTAAAACCCGTCCTCGTTCGTCGCATACAACAGCCTGGACTATATGCCTGGATTCAATAATACCTTCCCGCAGCAACCGGACTTCCAGTGCTGTGGCTTGAGTTCGTTTTCCCATTGTCATGGGTTTATATTTATCACCTTTTTTAATTAATTAGTCATTGGTCATTGGTCATTAGTCCTTAGCTAATGACTAATGACCAATGACTCTTTAAAACAAATGCCAAACTATAGTACCAATAACGTACATTCCCGCCAAGCCAGCGAAGGTAAATTGTAACCGCCGCAGAATAGGTTTGATTTCGTATGCCACAATCAAGCGATCGCGGTTAAGGATTTCCTGTGGTTTTGTCCAAGTTTGACCGTCGTACCAGCCGGACTCTTCATAAAATACTGTGGGGCTGCCAAGGCGATCGCATACGTAGAACCAGCCTAAGTATAACCTTACCAGTGCCAGCACTACCCCGACACTCGCAGCGGCCGCACCACAAAGGATAAAATGTGCAATATACTTGTGGGGAGGAAAACTCGCGGCTGCCACAGGTGCTGCAACCAGCCAAGATAAACCCCAAATCCAAGCAATTTTAGTGATATACTCGCGCAAATCCAAAGTACTATCACGAAACAGCCAGGAAGTTTTTAACTCTTCGTACTCATTGAGCGGTTGTTGGTCTGTAGGAACTGGGCAATTTGAAACCGAAGACCTAATCATGTTGGCTTACTTTCACCCTCATCAGATTCTGGAAGGGAAATACGTTCTGCATGAATCCAGAACGCTTCTAAATTATAAAACTCTCGTTCTTTGGGCATCATGATGTGAACGATCACATCACCATAGTCTTGTAGTACCCAACTTCCCTCAAGTTTTCCTTCTGTCCTTATAGGACGCCGTTGCAACTCAGTTTCAACCTTTCCTTCAATTGCTTGAGCGATCGCCCTGACTTGTACCTTAGAATAGCCAGTCATCATCACAAAGTAATCGGCTAGATAAGATACCTCTGCTACTTTGAGCAATAAAATCTCACCCGCTTTGCGGTCTGATCCAGCTTCTGCGATCGTTGCAGCTAATTTTCCGCTCTCCTCTTCCGTATGGGTATGGTTCTTTACCACACTCTTCGTCAGTGGAACAGATTGTAATGGGAAATTGCCTTGGAAATAATCAGTCATTAAACCTCAGGTGCTTTCTTTTGAAACAATTGTTTACATTTACTTACAAATCAGAAACAATTGATCTGAAAATGTGTCAATAGGTTTTTTTGAATACTAACAAAAAAACGCGTGTCTATGGGGCTAGTACCGCAAGGCGGAAGTCATGCATTTAAAAGTCAAAAGTCAAAAAGCTTAGAATACAGGCTTTTGAACGATTTGAAATAGTTGCTTTATTTATGCAGTGCTGTACTAGTTTGATAATTGGCTGCTTAGATTTCGACATTAGTAATCAGCAGTTGCGGATTAATATTTAGCATATTTTCAGCTAAAAAGATTCATTTTTCAGGTTTTATCGCTATTATCCTCAGTTTCTCCGAGTTGAGCTTGAGTACACCGCAATTCCTCTAATGCCATTTTTAAGCTGAGGTTTTTCTCATTTAACTCCCGTGTTCGTTCGCGTACTTTCTCTTCCAGTACTTGGCTGTATACTTCTAGCTGTTCGTTAGCATCATTTTGAACTGTGATGAGTTGATGAACTTCCAAAATTAAACGATTGAGGGAAGTAGCCAAGATACCAACTTCATCATTGGTTGTTACGGGTGCTTGTAAATCGAAATTAGATTCCTCTGTAACCTGTTGGGCAATATGGGTGACTGTTTGAATAGGACGGGCAATGGCCCGACTAGTGTAAATTGCTAATAATGTGGCGATCGCGATCGATAGTGACAGGCTGCCTAAGATAATATTTAGACGTAATTTCTCTGCCCTTCGCAGTTCCCAATTGGCTTGCTGATACTCCTCGGCTATAACTTCAACAAGGTTGGTGATGTCATCAAGAAAATCATCAATCATAAAAATTGATGAGCTATGCATGAAATTGAAGAGTTTAGTTTGTGCTGTTCTAATGTCGTTGGGTGATAATTTACTGGGATTGTTATCGTGAAACAGAGCCTCTGCGCGCTGTAAGTAAGTATCAAAGCCTTGGTGGGCCTGCAACAAGCGGTGAACTGCTTCTTGTTCAATTACAGAATCATATAGGTTCGGGTTCTCAATGCTGTAGTTAGTTTTGAACTCAAACCAAACTTGTCTAGCTTGCTCAACATAGTTAACTAACAAAGTATATTGTTCTTGCCATCTTTTTGGTTGATCCATGTATAAAATCAGCTTGTGTTGGTTGGTACGAACACGAAACACGCTGGTTTTCAGTTGATACATCTTATATAACTCTTCAATCGCCGCTTCTTCACGCTTTTGCGCTTGTCGCTGGTAATGATCTGCAATCAGAAACCCAATGCTAGTTCCCAGTACAGCGATGCTCAAAATCAGTGCATATCCAATGCCAATCTTTTGACCAACCTTCAGATGACTGAACCAATATCTAAAATTGCTTGTGTTTGGACTGGAGTTAGTTGATTGCAAAGAGCTATTTGATCGACCAAAAGCTATTTCATCGAAGTTGTGATGCTGTTTCATAATCAATCACGACCTTGATGAACTTGAATGCCTTCCGGTAGGGGGTAGGGGCAGAGGGCAGGGGCAGGGGGAGCAGGGGGAGCAGGGGGAGCAGGGGAGGCAGGGGGAGAAAAAAGCGTATTAGGACAAGGTGGAGAATTCTTTACTCAGCACTCAGGACTCTGGACTCAGCACTCAGCATTACGTTCGCAAGCGATAACCCATGCCTCTAACTGTTTCAATTAGTTTGCTGCCTAGTTTCTTACGGAGATAACCGACATACACATCAACAATATTAGAACCTGGGTTATAGTCGTAACCCCAAACGTGATCGAGGAGTTGTTCTCGACTGATGACTTGTTCTGGATGGCGGCAAAACATTTCTGCCATAGCGAATTCACGGGCAGGTAGTTCTATGAGGCGATCGCCTATTTTCACCTGCCGAGTTCGCAAATTAAGCTCTATGTTACCAGCTTTGAGGATAAATTCTTGGGCATCTCTGGCAGGTCTAGTACTTCGCAACCTTAACCTTACCCGCGCCAATAGTTCTTCAAATCGGAAGGGTTTGGTAACATAATCATCTGCACCCCCTTCTAGTCCAGCAACTTTGTCGTGAATGTCACTCCGGGCAGAGAGGATAATCACAGGTATGTCTTCTCCCTGTCCGCGCAGTTCTTCGAGTACTTGAAACCCGTCTTTTCCAGGCAACCCTAGATCCAAAATTAATAAGTCAAAGGTTCCACTTTGGATCACGTCCAACACATACAAACCATCTGTAACAATTGTTGTTGTGAACCCTTGCGATCGCAACCCTTTTTGAATAAATGAGGCAATCCGGGGTTCATCTTCAACGATGAGAATGTTGGGCATAGACACTTACTTCTTGGGTGGATCGAGCGGTAAAACGATAGTAAACATCGAACCTGATCCTAACTGACTACTAAGTAATACCTGCCCACAGTGAGCTTCTGCGATCGCTCGCACAATAGATAACCCCAGCCCAGCGCCCTCTGAACGACGGCGACTTTTGGAAGATCGGGCAAAGCGTTCAAAAATTCGTTTTTGATCAACCAGTGGAATGCCTTCGCCTGTATCGCGTATCCAGAAGCGCACCTTTTCTTTGGCGATCGCTGAACCTATGGAAATAGTATCACTCTCCTTAGTATGCTGTGTAGCATTCTGGGCCAGATTCATCATGGCTTCGGTAATTCTTTGACGGTCAACAACAATCTGACCTTTGGCTACAGAGTCTAGTTGCCAGTCTCTCTCTGCCAGTGCTTGGGCTTTAACAAATAATTCTTTGGTTAAATCTGCCACATTTACTGTCGCTACCTGTAAAAAGTCGGCGCGTTCCGCTTTTGCCAGCAAAATCATATCATCAACCAAACGGCTCATCCGGTCTAGTTCTCCGATGACTAATGCCACGGTTTCCTGTTGTTCTTGGGGATCATCTCCCATCAGTTCTAGATGTCCACGAATAATAGTGATGGGAGTTCTCAGTTCGTGTCCAGCATCGTTCACGAATTCAAGCTGGCTAGCAAAGGCTGCTTCTAGTCTGTCCATCATTTCGTTGAATGTCTTTGCCAGCTCCCCCAGTTCTCCCTTACCTCGCACAGGCAAACGCTGAGTTAAATCTGACTCATTAATGGCATGAGCTGTAGTGAGAATTGTCCGTAGAGGAGAGAGTATCCGCCCCGCAGCAAACCAGGTAAGGATTAACGACACCACAAACACTAAGCTGAAAACTTCAAGAATCACAGTGACTGCTTCTAAGGCTTCTGTCCTTTCCCCAGTGCTATTGTGGGCAACAACAAAGACTCCTCGTGTTTGTCCATTAATCTTAATCGGTTCCACCATGTAAATAATATTACTAGCATCCGGGGTGGAAAATTCTTGTTCTCCCTGTTCTGCTTGGGTCTGTTTTGCCCACCGTCTCATTAGTAATGAGTCTCTAGCTAAAAGCTTAGGGCGGGCGTTAGGACTAGATTTGTAGAATTCACCATCTATAAAAGTTATAAAGTAAGACTCATCTTCTAGTCGCTGATACAACAAATAAGCTCTAAAAAGCTTGATTAATTCTTCTACGGAGGCTGGAGCAGTAATTTTTTCTTCTCCAGAAACTAAGTCATCATCAGTGAATCTGTTCTCTATAAGAGATTTTTCACCCTTAATCAACGCCTTGAAAGCCATCATGTTTGCTTCCATCTCCTGACGAACACGCTCGTCAATGCGCTGGTATAGGTGATAGTGAAATGCCGGAATAGCGGTAAGAAACGTTATTCCTAAAATCAGCAAGTACCAGAGCAGAATCCGGGTGCGTGCTTCTCCCAATAGTTGCTGCCAAACTAAAAGCAACTGAGATATTTTGAAAACAGACATGCGATCGCAAAAACGGTTTATTACCCGGCTCATTTTTACTCATCCTCATTTGAGGTCGTTTAAATTTATCAAATCCTCGGTTTAAGTCTTTCAATTCACTAATTAATTCTTGATGAGATAATTTTCATTATTTTTTCATGCAAGTTTCATGAGAAATTGATACTTTATAAATTATCTTTTAACTTTTGTTAACGAAGCAATAACCTAATTTTAATTTTATGCTTAAAAATGAAGATTTTTTATTTTTGAAAATTCTTAATTTTCCTGAGAAATATAAGTAATTTATAAGAAACCAACTATGAATATTGGGGGAAATTTTATCCTATGTAATTCATAGAGAAAGATTATCATCAATTAATCAATTTATCTCAATATTTAAAACTTAAAAGGTGGATAAAATGCTAACTAAATTTGCAAGTCGTCAGCCACCGGATGAAAAGTTTGTCAGGAGTACACATGAAAAAATTCGTTAAAGAAATAGCACGAACGTCGCCTAGCATAGCGTCTTCAGAGGTTAGTAGTTTATCTAGCAATGCTCGTAAATGTCGCATTGCTTTATATTCGCACGACACAATGGGGCTGGGACATAAGCGGCGTAATTTGTTGATTGCTCAAACATTAGGATGTTCAGACCTAGAAACTGATGTTTTGCTGATTAGTGGGATACAGGATGCCAGCAACGTAATAACACTACCAGGAGTTGATTGTTTGACCCTACCTGCTCTGCACAAAAATATTGATGGGCAATATGAGGCACGACGATTGGATCTATCATTGCAGGAAATTATTACGCTGCGATCGCAAGTTATTCTTACCACCATCAAAACTTTTAAACCCGATATTCTAATTGTGGATAATGCACCGCGAGGAGCGGTGAGAGAGCTAGAACCAACACTAGATTATTTGCTTACCCAAGGAAAAACACACTGCATTTTAGGTTTACGGGATGTGTTAGATGATCCTACATCCGTGCATCGAGAGTGGAAAAGAATAGCTAATGAAGAGGCGATTCAAACCTACTATGATGCAGTTTGGGTGTATGGTGATCCAGCTATTTATGACCTAGCACAGGAATATCGCTTCAATGCAAAGACTTTAGCCAAATTACGCTACACTGGCTATCTTGACCAGCGTAGCCGCCTCAAATTCGTAGATATGGATAGCGTTCAGGCATTGAAATCACTGAATTTGCCATCTGAACGATTCGTGTTGTGCTTGGTGGGAGGCGGACAAGATGGAGCGCGTCTGGCAGAAACATTTGCTTGTGCTGAACTGCCGCCAGAGATGAACGGCATCATCTTGACGGGGCCGTTCATGCCGCGAGAGGTACAGCAACGGCTTCAGAAGTATGCTGCTAAACGTTCTAATTTGCGGGTGTTGAAATATTTAGCTGAACCGACGCTGTTGTTGAATCAGGCTGAACGCGTCATTGCTATGGGTGGTTACAACACAACTTGTGAATTGCTGTCATTTCAAAAGCGATCGCTCATTGTACCTCGAATCAAGCCCCGTCGAGAGCAGTTAATCCGCGCCGAACGCTTACAGGCACTTGGTTTAGTTGATATGCTGCACCCGCATGATCTGAAACCTGAAGCATTGACAGATTGGTTAATGCAAGAAGGTAAGCCGCCACAAGCCCGTAATTGTATCGATCTTGATGGACTTACCCGCATTCCTCAATTCGTAAACGAAATACTAATCTCTGCTCATCATTCATCGCAACAAGCTTCTTGAAAGGAAATTGGGGAACCTAAAAAACAACCTTCCTAATTACGAATTACGAATTATTATGTCAGTCCATATTGGTTACATTCTTAAACGTTATCCTCGCTATTCTGAAACCTTCGTCGTTAATGAAATTTTGGCTCATGAAGCGGCTGGTTTAGATATTGAAATTTTTGCTTTGAGGCCACCGTGTGACACTCATTTTCAAAATATTATTTCCCAGGTACGTGCTAGCGTAAACTACATTCGCAAACCAATTCAAGGTCGAATGAGTGAATCCCTAAATAGTCTTACTCCCACAGCAGCAAGCTATTTTTGGGCAGAATTACAAGAAGCCAGTAAAGTTATTCCAGATTTTTGGCCAAAGTTGGCTTATGCTCAAGGTGAACAAGCTAGCACTGTTTATCAAGCTGCATGGCTAGCACGGGAAGCGCGACTCAAAGGCATCACCCATTTTCACGCTCACTTTGGTACTGTCGCAACCAGTGTAGCTCGGTTAGCATCTCACTTCAACAACTCCTTAGCAATCCAGCCTTGCGAGTCAAATTATCAACCCAAGCCAGACAATTAATAGAATCTGAGTTTGACATTCATCGCAATAGCGCAGCATTACGAGCAATATTTCATGCAGCTCAACCGAATGCTGCCATGACTTTAAAAGTAGTTCAGGAGGTTTAGAGCGTGCGAATTGCCTATATCTGTGCCGATCCAGGAATTCCTGTATTTGGGCAAAAAGGATGCTCTATCCATGTCCAAGAAGTAATTCGAGCATTGCAACGGAAAAATATTCAAGTTGATTTGTTTGCCACTCGTATTGGTGGAAAGCCACCCGCAGATTTAACTAATGTTTCAGTTCATCAGCTTCCAGCCATCCCAAAACTAGAACGGGCTGTGCGAGAGCAAGTTGCCTTATCGATTAATCCCGATTTGCGTTTAGATTTGCAGAGGTTTGGCCCATTTGACTTAATTTATGAGCGTTATTCCCTTTGGAGTTATAGCGCAATGGAATTTGCCCAAGCAATGGGAATTCCCGGATTATTAGAAGTGAATTCACCTCTGATTGCAGAACAGGCAAAACATCGCGGCTTGATTGATTGCCACAGCGCTGAACAGGTTGCCAATCGGGTTTTTCAAGCGGCTACAGCACTAATTGCTGTTTCATCGGAAGTGAAAACTTACTTAATAAAGTATGTCAAAAGTAGCAAAGTTCATGTCATCCCTAATGGTGTAAATCCCGATCGCTTCTCTACTTTTGATCGTGCATCTTCAACGCAATCAGAAACCTTTACAGTGGGATTTGTCGGTACATTGAAACCGTGGCATGGATTGCCAATTCTCACAACAGCTTTTGCTCAATTGCATCAACAAGTTTCCAATGCCAGACTTTTGATTGTTGGCGATGGCCCCGAACGGGAAAATCTCGAAGCCGAATTATTGGCACGAGGATTACACTCTCATACTAAATTCACCGGAGCGGTGAATCCTGATGAAATTCCGAAATTATTAGCAGCAATGGATGTTGCTGTTGCACCATATCCGGCTGAATCCGATTTTTATTTCTCACCGTTGAAAGTTTATGAATATATGGCGGCTGGTTTGCCAGTAGTTGTTAGTGGTATTGGGCAATTGCTGGAGCTAATTGACACAGGGATGAATGGGATTCTTTGCCCACCAGGTGATGCGATCGCCTTAGCAGAGGCATTAGAAAAATTGTGGCGATCGCCTCATTTGCGCCATTCTTTGGGACAAGCGGCGCGGAAAACGGTTATAGAACATCACACTTGGGAAGCGATCGCACGACAGATTTTGCATATAGCTGGATTAAATACTCCGCCTCAATTCCAAGTGGAGGTGAGAGGATAAATGGGACGTTCAAAGCCACAGAAAAAAGCTATTCCCGGTTTATGGGGAGTACTACGTTATTTCTGGCCTTACATTCAAAAACAGTATGGACTACTTTTGATTTCTGCGATCGCTTTGGTTGCGGATGTCGGACTACGGGTGCTGGAACCGTGGCCCCTAAAGTTTGTCTTTGATTACGTTCTAATTCAAGGCGATCAACCTACTAATATCCCATTAATTGATCGCCTGGAGCCAGTTACATTACTGACAGTTTCAGCAGTTACAGTCCTTGTCATTACAGGGTTACGCGCACTTGCCGCCTATTGGAGTACCGTCGGACTAGCAACAGTAGGTAGCCGAGTCATGACTGAGGTGCGTAATCATCTGTATTGTCATCTTCAAGATTTGTCCTTGAGTTACCATACCAAAGCTCGTAGCGGCGATTTAATTATTCGTGTGAGTAGCGATGCTAGCCGTCTGCAAGAAATTATGATCACGGCAGCATTACCTCTGGTAGTGAGCATTCTCACACTGTTTGGCATGATTAGCGTGATGCTTTGGATAAATCGCAGCCTCACCCTACTTGCACTACTTACCCTACCATTGTTTGCATTAGTCACGAATCGGCTGAGTCAGCGAATTCGAGAGTCTTCATTAAGACAACGCAAACAAGAAGGGGCTGTGGCGGCGACGGCGGCTGAGTCAATTGCTGCGATTAAATTAGTCAAAGCCCTCTCGCTACAAGATGCCTTTGCGCGAGTTTTTTCTCAACAAAATCAGCGTAGCCTGAAGGAGAGCGTCAAAACCCAACGCCTTGCGGCTCATCTCGAACGAACCGTTGATGCTGTAATTGCACTAGGAACAGCACTTGTTTTATGGTACGGCTCTTGGCTGGCATTGCAAAATGCTTTAACACCGGGTGATGTGCTGGTATTTCTCACCTATCTCAAAAATGCCTTTAAGCCGGTTCAGAACTTTGCTAAGTACACCGGAAGACTTGCTAAAGCTGCTGCTTCTGGTGAGCGAATTTTAGATGTATTATCACAGCAACCTGATGTCCGAGATTTGCCGGATGCAATACCGGCTCCAATTTTCCGAGGTGAGGTTTGTTTTGATCATGTTCACTTTGCCTATGAACCAGGACAAGTTCTGCTGGAAGATATCAATTTAACCATTCAACCAGGGCAGCAAGTAGCGATCGTTGGTACATCCGGTGGTGGTAAATCTACCTTAGTAAGTCTATTATTACGACTTTATGAGCCGACGATGGGTAAAGTCATGATTGATGGGCGAGACATCCGCGAGTACACATTGGAATCATTACGCCCACAAATTAGTGTAGTTTTGCAAGACAGCCTCTTATTTGCCGCGACTATTCGAGAAAACATCGCCTACGGCATTGCCGGCGTATCGGATGCAGAAATTGAAGCAGCCACTCGTCTAGCTAATGCTAATGATTTCATCCAAGCTTTACCCCAAGGATACAACACACTTGTGGGAGAAAGAGGCGCAACCCTTTCAGGTGGACAACGCCAACGAATTGCGATCGCCCGCGCTGCTATTCGTCAAGCTCCAATTTTGATTTTAGATGAACCCACAACTGGGCTAGATCAAGGCAATGAGAAAGCGATCGTTGATGCTCTACAACGGCTCTCGCAAAACTGCACCACCTTCTTAATTACTCACGATCTGTATCTTGCAACTCGCGCAGATATAATTCTTTACATAGAAAATGGGCAGGTGCTAGAACAAGGCACTCATCGGGAATTAATGCAACACAATGGTCGTTATGCGGCATTGTATCAAATGCAGACTGCAATCCGAACTGAGGAAAAGTCAAATCCTCTGATGACATAACCGAATTATGGCGCAATACATTTCAGTTAAGCATTTTTCTTCTCTTTCTTCTCTTTCTTCGTGTCCTTTGCGTCCTTTGCAGTTCGTTAAAAAAATTCACTTGACAAAGAGTAAAGCCTTAACTGAACCGTATTAAATTATGGCGCTACATATTGTCCAAAGAGAATAAAAATTTTTAGATTTACACCCAATAAATATGACTGTTTTCGTTAGCGATCGCTTCAACAGTGTAACTGATCTCAAAATGCCATTTTTGTCAGCCGCTCTTGATCCATTGGAAGTACAACAACGGTTCACTGAGTACTTGCCAATATTTCAAAATGCCCAACTGCAAAAAATCGAAGTCATTCGTCACAAACCAGGGCGGCGTTGTCTGATTGAATATGAATTGCTCAATAATCACGGACAAACCATTACATTAATTGGCAAAATCCGAGCTAAAGGAACAGACTTTAATAGTTATGAATTACAAAAATCCTTGTGGCGAACAGGATTTGCAGACGATAGCGCTGATGGAATTTCAGTACCGCAACCTGTAGAGATAATTCCCGAATGGCAGATGTGGTTACAGCAAAAAGTTCAAGGAGCGATCGCTACTCAATTCTTAACTCAAACCAACACCCTTTTCCTGGCAAAACGAATTGCTGAAGCTGCTCATAAACTTCACCAAACTAACATTCCTGCTCGCCGTTCTCATACCATGTCAGACGAACTGCGAATCTTGAATGAAAGGATTCCATTGGTGATGCAACAATATCCAGAATGGAAAAAACGCTTAGAACAAATATTAGAAGCATGTAATCATTTAGGAGAAAATACTCTAGAACAAAAACACTGTGGTATTCATCGAGATTTTTATCCCGATCAAGTGATTATTAATGGCTCTCATTTGTATCTCATCGACCTTGATTTATATTGTGAAGGTAATCCAGCCATTGATATCGGTAACTTCATTGGTCATATTAAAGAATACAGCCTTCGCATACTGGGTAATTCAGAAGCATTACACGATTGGGAAACTGCCCTAACTGAAAGATTTATTCAGCTTACAAACGAGGAATTTAAAACTTCAATTCAATCCTACGTAACCTTAACACTAGTACGACATATTCACATCAGCACACAATTTTTAGAACGTCGTCCTTTTACAGAAGCATTATTAAACCTATGCGAACAGCGTTTGCATATTAGAAACGCATCGTGATCTAAACTCTTATTTTCTCTAACAATCCTAAATCATTCGTAAAAATCTCTCCTTATTCTCTCTGTGTTCTCTGCGCCTCTGCGGTTCGTCTTGATATTCAAATTCTTATATCCTAATCGCTAATTTTCAGGAGAAAGTATTGTTAGCTTCAACTTCTTGGCGACAATTTCGCTTAATTAGTTTAATTATCTCATGCACTTTGAGTAGCATAACTCCAGCTATTGCAACACCCATTACCGACAAACCTAATAACTTAAGCGAATCTAATGCTGATAATCATGCATTAAGTAAAATTACATCTGTTTCAGAATTATCCGCAGAATTAAAAACCCTTGAAAAACGAGCTACTTTATTAGAAACCAACGTTGCTGCATTAGAAACGCAACAGTTTTCACCCCATGTTCAGCTTGAGGCACAGGCCATCTTTGCTGTGACTGGATTTGCTGGTGAAAAGAGAGCCAACAGCAGTAAACCAATAAATGAAAATTTAGTATTGAGCGATCGCATCCGCCTGAGCTTCGTAAGCAGTTTTACTGGAAAAGATAAATTGCAAGTGCGCTTACAAGCAAGGAACACACCAGAATTAGAAGATGTGACTGGAACTCAAATGGCAAATTTGGGATTTGATGGTGACAATGATAATGAGGTGGAAGTAGATGAGTTAGAGTACAGATTTCCATTAGGTAAAGAAACCCGCATGACTTTGTACGCGTTGGGAGGAGGATTAGGTGACTTTGTTCCTAGCGTCAATCCTCTTTTTAGCGGTAGTGAAGACGGATCGATTTCTACATTTGGGCGAGAAAATCCCATTCGCCGACAAGGTGGTGGGGCAGGTATCGGTATTTCTCATAATTTGAATGATGCTCTGAATCTGTCAGTAGCATATATCAGCAGCAATGCAGCTAATTCAGAGAAGGGAATTTTTGCTAGCCCTTACGGAGCGATCGCTCAACTAACCCTCGAACCGACAAAAACAACAGAACTCAGCCTTACCTATATTCACTCTCATAACAATTTGAAGACGGGAACTGGAAGCGAATTAACCAGCGATCCATTTAATGAGGAGGCAGATGCGATCGTTGCTAATTCATTTGGTGCAGAAGCTGCTTGGCAACTTAGCCCAGTTATTACTCTCGGTGGTAGAGTTGGTTTTATTCATGCAAAAGCAGAAGATTTACCAATAGATCCCAATGCGTCCATCTTCACATGGGCAGTGCTACTAGCTCTCAGAGATATCGGACGAAAAGGCAGCTTTGCAGGATTTACAGTGGGTCAACCTCCCAAAGTGACTCATAATAGTTTCGGTGATGACTTCAAAGATAAGGATACATCGTTACATCTGGAAGCCTTTTACCACCTTCAAGTCACAGATAATCTGGCCATAACTCCGGGATTATTCGTGATTACGAGTCCAGAACATAATCATAGTAATGGCAGCATTTATATTGGTACCATTCGTACAACCTTTACCTACTAAACCCCGTCTATTTTGAAACCTGGAGTTTTTCAGGAGAGGATATTATTCAGTTGTGGCTTGAGTTCTGAGCTTTACCCTAATTCAAAACACTAGGTTTTCAAGGTAGATGCAGTTTAAGTACTAGCCCAGCCTAAACAGGGTAAGAAAATTAGGCTGCAACAGCCAGAGCAATTGGAGCAGAATCGTTAGGGTTTTGAGTTTAGCATTTTGTGTAATCTAACCCCACTGCTGTAAATTAAACTTCTTGTTTCCTAACTCTTGTGGACTGAATTGCTCCACGTTCTGCCGTCAAGGAGTAACACAAGGACTCATACTGATTTAAAGCTTGCTCAAAAGCATAGTTTTCAACGGCATATTTGCGACTTTTATAACCTAGAGTTTTGACTTTTTCCGGGTTTTGGTACAAATCTAAAATTGCCATTGCTAAAGCTTGAGGATCTTCTGGAGGAACGATAATTCCACCGCCACTTTGCCTAACAGCTCTTGCTGCTGTACCATTATCAGGGACAGAGGCAACTAAGGCCGCGCCACTAGCAAGTAGCACTTGAATTTTTGACGGCATATTGAAGGATACAACATTTTTCTTTTGCACCACCAAGCCAACATCAGCAGCTGCCAACATTTCTGGCAAATATTTGCGGGGTTGAAATGGCAATAGCAAAACATTATCTGCGCCGCAGTCTAGACATTCTTGTTGCAATCGCTTTAAACCTTTTGCCTCTCCAACGATGACAAAAACAATATCTGGGATATGGCGTAACACAGAAGCAGCTTTAACGACGCTTTCTAAGCCTTGGGTTAGGGCAATGTTACCAGAATAAAGTACTACAAATTTGCCATTCAGGTTATGTACGGCGCGGAAAGGGTTATTTTCTTTAGGCAAAGGGCGGATAAAATTTACATCAACCCAGTTGGGAATCTGCACAATTTTGTCAGCTTTTACACCCTTAGTTCGCAAATTGTCCACAAACCCATCGGCGATGACGCTAATTTTACTGGCACTGTGGTAAGCAAATTTTTCCAACACTGCAAATAACTTTATAAGCAATTTATTTTTCAGCAGACCGACATGGACGGCTGCTTCTGGTAATATATCTTGTAGATTTAAGATCACAGGACAAGCACGTAACCATCCTAAAAGAGCGACTGGTACACAGCTTGGCAAAGATGGCGATGTTGAGAGAATCACATCTGGACGCCAACCGATAAGGGCAGGCAAAAAACTAGTGACAACAAAACTAGCATCTAGTAACACCCGATCTAATAGATTGGGTTGGGGACGAATCCAAACGTAACTGCGTTGGATTTGAACACCATTTTTGTATTCGTTGAGATACAACTTGCCCCGATATTCCTGGTAAATTTGACGCTCAGGGTAGTTGGGCATAGCAGTAACTACGCGCACTTGATGCCCACGCTTCACTAGTCCCTCTGCTAATTCAGTCATTAGTGGGGCAATACCGATTGGCTCTGGATAATAGTTGTAGGAGTAAATTAAAATTCGCATAAAAATTAGTCCGAATTACCCCGAATTTTTATTTAATGACAAATATTTGTCTTAAACATGATTTAGAGTTTGAAAACTCCTATATTTAATTGTGACTTCATCCTCTTTTTCTGTCAGGTATTTTCCTTAAAGATTGAGTAAATTTTGATATTAAATACTTAGATTAGATGTGAATTTTTTTCCTATTTAAGCAATATTAAAATTGTTTATTTTTGACTGGTACGTAAGTATAAACCCCATGTTTTCCGATATTAATTAAGACTCTCTCACGGCACTAGTTATTGAATGAGCGATCGTCCTTGTATTTTTTCCTTTTTTGCTGGCTCAGGTTTGCTAGATTTAGGTTTTGAAACCAGCGGTTTTAACATTGTTTACGTCAATGAAATTTTTTCACCATTCATGGCGGCATATCGGTATTCACGGCAGATTCTCAATCTACCGTTGCCAGAATATGGGTATCATGACGGAGAAGCAGGAGATATAACACAACTTCTCGAAGGTTTACAAACACAACACCTCAGAGAGTTAGTACAAGACTGTCGCAAATCTAATAATATTGTCGGCTTCATTGGTGGGCCTCCATGTCCTGATTTTTCTATTGGCGGGAAAAATAGAGGACATTTAGGAGAGAATGGCAAGCTTTCCGCTTCTTACGTTGAATTAATTTGCCGCAATCTTCCAGATTTCTTTTTATTTGAGAACGTTAAAGGATTGTGGAGAACGACAAAACACCGTTTATTTTTTGAATCGCTCAAGCAACAATTACTGGAAGCAGGCTATATATTAACAGAGCGGTTAATTAATGCTATCGAATATGGTGTACCTCAGGATAGAGAAAGAATTATTCTCATTGGTTTCCAAAATACTTTGATAAAGGATATAGGAATAAAATACAGTATTGAAAAGTTACTATCTGAAGAGATTTTTCCTTGGAACAATCATATTTTGTATCCTCAAAAAAAGGTTTTTGTTTATCCTTGGTGTAAGTGCGATCCATTTCAAGAAAATTCTATAATGCCTTGCCCTGATGGCATTCCTCAAGAACTAACCGTTGAATACTGGTTTAGAAAAAATAATGTGCTAAAGCATCCCAATGCTGATAACTGTTTTCAACCAAGGGCAGGTATCACCAGATTTGCTGCTATTGATGAAGGTGATGATTCTAAAAAGTCTTTCAAGCGTCTTCACAGATGGCGTTACTCTCCGACAGCTTGCTATGGAAATAATGAAGTACATTTGCATCCGTATAAAATCCGGCGAATATCTGTGGCGGAAGCTTTAGCCATACAATCTTTGCCTGCAACTTTTGTGCTTCCAGAGAATATGTCGCTCACAAATATGTTTAAAACTATTGGTAATGGCGTCCCATATTTGACATCAAAGGGGTTAGCTAAAACTATTATTAACTTCTTAGGAATTAGTGTGACAAATGCTGTTGATATTCCTAATCTTACTACTGCCTAATGTCAACTTAAACACTTACAGTAATTCTGCGATATATACAAAGCTGACATCCAAGAGAAGTCAGCAGCTTGTTTTCAGAATAAACTCGTAATAAATATGGTTTAATATATATATAAGAAATGTTTTAATTTTTTATAAACTTTAATAATTACTGGCAGAAGACACGATGGCAGCAGACTATCCAAACATTGATATTGCGCCATTTATCGATCACTCCCTCTTAATGCCAACGGCTACTCCAGAGCAGGTTGAGCAGTGGTGTGAAGAAGCATACAGATTCAATTTTGCGGCGGTTTGCTTGTACCCCGCCTATGTCAAACAAGCAGTCGAACTCCTGCATGGTAAAAACCCAAAAGTCTGTACGGTGATTGGCTTTCCCTCTGGTGCAACGACTTCAGCAGTGAAACTGTATGAGGCTCAAGAGGCGGCGGATAATGGGGCCACTGAGTTGGATGTGGTAATGAACTTGGGCTGGTTGAAAGCTGGAAAAACTGAAGAAGTCCACCGGGAAATTGCTGAAATTTGTGAAGAAACTGGGCAAACTGTCAAGGTCATTTTGGAAACTAACCTGTTGACAGATGCCGAAAAAAAAATAGCTGCTGAAATAGCTATGGAGGCGGGAGCGGCATTCTTAAAAACTAGTACAGGTTGGAATGGTGGTGCAACAGTGGCAGATGTACGTCTTTTGCAGGAATTTGCAAAAGAAAAAGTGGGAATTAAAGCCTCAGGTGGTATCCGCACTATCAATCAAGCTCTAGACTTAATCGTAGCGGGTGCTACTAGATTAGGCACATCTCGCGGTATCGATTTGATCCGCCAGCGCGATAACCTGGGAAAGGGTGAATAGTCATTTGTCATTTGTCCTTTGTCCTTTGCAAATGAAGAATGACCAATAACTAATGACTAATGACTAATGACTAATGACCAATGACTAATGAGTAGAACCTACAAAGCAACTGGAATTAATCTTAAAACTCAGGTGCTGGGAGAATCGGATAAAATAGTGACGATTTTGACACCAGAATTCGGTCTGATTCGAGCAGTAGCTCCAGGGGCACGCAAGCACAACTCCAGCCTGGGCGGTAGGAGTGGTATGTTTGTTGTGAATGAACTATTGATTGCGAAAGGGCGATCGCTTGATAAAATTACTCAAGCACAGACGTTAAAAACTTATCCTGGTTTAGCTAAAGATTTAGGAAAATTGGCTGCCAGCCAGTATTTAGCAGAAATAGTCCTATGTCAAGCTTTAAGCGAACAACCCCAAGAAGAACTTTATGAGTTGTTCAATGAACATCTCCATCGGTTGGAGGCATTGTCTAGTGCAAATCCATCTAGGGTTTTGGCTCATCTAGCTCATGGGGTGTTTCACCTTTTAGCGTTAGCAGGAGTAACGCCACAAGTGCAAGTCTGCTGTTTATCTGGACGTTCCCTAAAGCCAGACTTTACAAACCCCAACTGGCAGGTAGGATTTAGCATCCCTGCGGGTGGAACGGTTTGCTTAGAAGCTTGGGAAAGTTTACGAAGAGAGGGGCAGAGGAGCAAAGTAGCAGGCGAGCAGAGGAAGATTAATAACCAATTCCCAATGCCCCATGCCCCATCCCCCATGCCCAATGCCCAAACAGTTGTTGTGCATCGGCAAGAAATACCTGTGATTTCTAGTCGTCCGGGTGCTATGGAACTAGCTTTGCTTCAACATCTGTCACAACCAGAGATAATGCAAATTGATGGTGCTAGAGATCATGACTGGTTATCTGTTGAGCAGATTTTGCGCCAGTATGCTCAGTATCAATTAGGTCGCCCTATCCGCTCTGCTACCTTGATCGACTCTTATTTTGCTGCCAACCATGATGCAACCGTCTGATTTGGATAAAAAAATCCTGCCTTTGTCTCCAAGCCTCGCTAAAAAACAGAATAGGGTATCAGAACCTACAGTCAGGAATCACTTGAGCGCCGTTTCCAAGTGTACACCTAGTCAAATTAATGGCCAAGAAATGTCCCCAAAAGATGTTTCTGAAAACGATCAAAGTTGGACAGATCAGATCCCAAAAACTGATGTTCCAAGTCAATCAGAAAGAGAATCTGAGGACAAATTAACCACTGCCCAAGGAGATAGTAACGGGCATTTGCCAGTAGCTACTATCCCAGAAAAAGAACCACAAAAATTAGATGGATCTGGTTCAGGTGGGGAAAGTGGTTTAGTAAATTTCAAACAACAGGGGTTTTTGCCTGTATTAAAAAACCCTAATTTCCTGGCTCTTTGGGGCGGTCAAGTTTTTTCCCAACTAGCAGATAAAGTTTATTTGGTGCTGATGATTGCTTTGATTAATACTCAGTTTCAGGCTAGTAATCAAAGTATTAGTGGTTGGGTATCAGCCTTGATGATGGCTTTTACGATTCCAGCTGTATTGTTTGGTTCCGTGGCTGGTGTATTTGTCGATCGCTGGTCGAAAAAGGCTGTGCTGGTGGCAACAAATATATGGCGCGGCATCCTGGTTTTGTCAATTCCCTTTCTGATGTGGTTGACTCATGACTGGAAACCCATAGGAGTACTGCCTGTGGGTTTTTTGATCATTCTGGGTGTAACTTTTTTAGTTTCGACGCTGACGCAGTTTTTTGCACCAGCAGAACAGGCGGCAATTCCCTTAATGGTAGAAGAACAGGATTTGCTCTCGGCAAACTCGCTTTACACAACAACGATGATGGCATCGGTGATTGTTGGATTTGCTGTCGGGGAACCATTGTTAGCGATCGCAGATGGACTTTGGCTGCAAATTGGTGGTAGTGGTAGTTTGGGCAAAGAATTTTTAGTCGGTGGTAGTTATGCGATCGCAGGACTAATTTTATTCCTGTTGGCAACTAATGAAAAACACCATGACCCCGGTACAGAATTCCCTCACGTATTCTCTGACTTGCGAGATGGTTTTGCCTACCTCAAAGCAAATCATCGCGTCCGCAATGCTTTGCTTCAGCTAATTATATTGTTTTCTGTCTTTGCAGCATTAACTGTTCTAGCCGTTCGCATGGCGGAAATTATTCCCAACATGAAAGCCTCGCAGTTCGGCTTTTTACTAGCAGCCGGCGGTGTTGGCATTGCTGCTGGAGCAACAATTCTCGGTCAATTTGGTCAACGCTTCTCCTATACCAAGCTAAGTCTGTGTGGTTGTATGGGCATGACAGCATCCCTGATTGGTCTATCAATATTTACAACCCAACTGTGGCTAGTTCTGTTACTGGTGATGCTATTAGGTATCTTTGGGGCACTAGTGGGTATTCCTATGCAAACAGCGATCCAAACAGAAACACCTCCAGAAATGCGTGGTAAAGTCTTTGGTTTACAAAACAATGTAATTAATATTGCTCTTTCCTTACCTTTGGCATTAGCAGGTGTAGCAGAAACCTTTGTAGGATTACAGGCAGTTTTTTTGGGATTAGCTGCGATCGTGGTTTCAGGAGGTATATTATCCTGGTATAACTCACAGAAGTAGTTATCAGCTAACAAGAGCTATTATTCATTACCTTAAAGTAATTAATATTTACTTAAAGCTTTTCTGTTCATGGTAAACTATGCTCAGTGAAAATTTATCACATACTTGCGGGATATCAATCTGACATTAGTCAAAATAAGTTGTTTAAATATCATAAATTAACAACTTATAAGTAGAATAAATAAAGCCATAAACCCACTGGTTTAATCAGCTTAAAATAGGCTTTTTAAACTAAATTATGTTGGGAATCTGTAATAACTAAAAAAACCAGCAAGTATAGCTAGATAAAATAAAAATCACGAAGGACACACGAGTAATAGATCAAACCCGCTTTTCTTACAGCTAAATAAAGAATGCGTATAGCCTGGATTGGAAAAAAATCACCCTTTTGCGGCAATGTCACCTACAGTCGAGAAATTACAAATGCCTTGCTAGACAGGGGACATCAAGTTAGCTTTCTTCACTTCGCCCAGGAAGAGTCTGAACCTGACAATTGGCCAAATCTTCGAGAGGTTTCCCTCCCTTTCATTTACAAGTCCCAGGTTTATACAATTCCCACTTTTAAAGCGACCAAAGTTTTAACCGATTCGTTGCGGAAAATCAAGCCAGATATAGTCCATGCTTCCTTGACGCTATCTCCTCTAGACTTTTTTCTACCAGAAATCTGTGAAGAACTGAGGTTGCCCCTAGTTGCCACTTTTCACACACCGTTTGCTGGCAAGGGAGCAAAGCTGATATCGGGAACACAACTTTTGGCTTATCAGCTCTACGCACCTTTTTTAGTTAACTATGATCGCGTGATTGTATTTTCTCAAATTCAGCGAGAATTATTGGCAGGAATGGGTGTGAGGAAAGAAAATATAGCCGTAATTCCCAACGGTGTTGATACCGCGAAGTATTCTCCAGGGTTTTCTCAAGTCAAAACAGAATTTAAAGCCGAACGTTTATTTGTCTATCAGGGTCGAATCGCGCCAGAGAAAAATGTCGAAGCCCTGCTCCGGGCTTGGAAGCAGTCGGCAATGGGACCAGGTACTAAGTTGCTAATTGTTGGCGATGGGCCTTTAAAGTCTTCTTTAGAGCAATTTTATGGTTCAGAATACGGCATTATCTGGTTGGGATTTATCGCTGATGAAGACCGACGCATTGAGATTTTGCGGGGCGCAGATGTATTTGTTTTGCCTTCATTGGTAGAGGGTTTGTCCCTATCTCTGTTAGAAGGAATGTCATGCGGGCTAGCTTGTTTAGCAACAGACGTGGGTGCAGATGGAGAAGTATTGGAAAAGGGCGCAGGTATAGTTATTAGTACTAAAACAGCGCGATCGCAATTAAGAACCCTCTTGCCAGTGTTGCAAGACCATCCAGAGTTAACAACCTTACTGGGGCAAAAAGCCAGACAGCGTGTATTAGACCGCTATACCCTTAGTAAAAATATTACTCTGCTGGAAGAACTTTATAAAGAAGTTTTAGCACAGCGACCTCTACCGCTAAGTCGTAGAGCGTAGGCAACCCCAGTTGTTACAACAGATAGCGCAGCGTTAACGGAAAAGTAGACAATAGCAAATGGAACCAACCATAGACCAACTCAAAGCCTTTTTCCGTTTAAGCGTTCGCACCAGTAATTTACTACGGAATATAGAATTAGTTAGATTTGATCAAAGAACAAACAGAATCGTAGTTTTAATCGGTGAAACAATTCAGGTAGAGATTCTTAGCAATGGAGAGGAGATTATCGGATGAGTGACTATTTAAATTTGTCAGAAAAAGAACTGCGGGAATACGTAAAAGCCAACCCCCAGGATGAAGAAGCATTTCAATATTTCCTCAGTATTATGAGAGCCAAGCCAGGGCGGGTAGTGGTCAGTACTGATGAACAACTAGAGGCAGAGCTTAAGAAAAGACTGGCATCGTGAAATTGCTCTTAATCCCCAACAAGATCCGATAAAGAGATTTAAAACGCTGGAAAACTAATGGTAGTGCATCATCTCACCCAAAGCAATGCCATAAAATGTAAATAATTATCGGCAAAAATTAATAAATTAGTTAACATGAAATAATAAATAATAGTAAATTAAAGCTACAAAATCAAAAAATGACTGCAATCATCGACATAAAAACATTATATGAATCCAATTACCTGCAATGGTTAGAAGAGACCATTAAATGTCTCAAAAATCGACAATTAGCAGACATTGACTATGAAAACTTAATAGAAGAATTGGAAGATTTGGCTAAAAATGAAAAAAGGCGAGTCAGAAGTTTATTGGAACAGATTATTAGACATTTATTACTTTATCGATATTGGGATTTAGAAAAGCCAAGAAATGCTAATCATTGGGCAGCAGAAATTATTAGTTTTCGTAATCAACTAAATGAAGATTTAAGTGCCAATTTACGCAATCATTTAGAGGAGAATTTCAGCATAATTTATAACAATGCTTTAGATTATGTTAAAGCTAAAACACATTTTACTAATTTACCTGAATTATCTCCTTATACCTTAGAACAAATTTTGGATAAAAATTGGTTGCCTTAATCTTCAATTTTTTGATTGTAAGTAATGATAAAGTCGGCTCGCTATTAGTAGCATTTTTTCCGTAGTGACGAGCTTATAGTCTACCTATCAATTAATATTTGAATTATCCACTAACGACCATCCTAAAGTAGTTGGCTGTTCATAAACCCGCTTTAAAGTATTTACATCTCTGGAAGAAATAGGCGGCGGTTGACGAACTTGAGAAAAATATAGCGCATCAGTTTGTAGCGGACTATGACCCCAAATTCCTAGCGCATGACCGAATTCATGGCGGGCTGCTGCAATGAGATACTCACCTGTTTGACTGGGACTTAGCAAGATGGTGAAGCGGTGAGATAAAACTTTGTTGCTGGTGTACAACTTGTAAGTAGTTTGTGCCGATCGCGCACGAGGTATATTACTACCAGGGGAAATTTGTAGAGGTGGCGCTTTTCGCACAATCGTAATATCAGCAATTTCTGGCTGTTTGATTACTGTTAAAGGTAAATAAGTACTCCACTCTTGTACACCCTGTAATACAGCGTTAACCCATGCTTGAGCTTGTTTTTGGCTAACGGCTTTTGGTGGTTCTACGTAAACTCTTACAGGAAATTGTGACCAGATTAAATAACCAACTTGAGTTGTTGTGACTTGGGAAAAGTAGTCACCACTATTAGTATTATCTTGCCACTGTGCAAGTGTAGGCGGTAAGGGATGGGGTTTTGGGGGAGACGAAGTAGAGAGAGAAATTTTTAAGTCTGAATATACAT
Source organism: Nostoc sp. UHCC 0251 (assembly GCF_034932245.1). Lineage (NCBI taxonomy): Bacteria > Bacillati > Cyanobacteriota > Cyanophyceae > Nostocales > Nostocaceae > Nostoc > Nostoc sp. UHCC 0251. The sequence continues at coordinate 35,986 of NZ_JAYGHD010000289.1, read as the reverse complement.
ATTTTGGTATTATTGTAAACCCATAACTCGAATGAAGATTAATACAAACGATAAACAGCCCTGTGCCAATAAATAAGGCAAGAGCTGTAATTAACCGTTGTGAGATTAAAGTTATTAGGATGTTAAGTATTTGGTGTTGGGTTTTTTTCCCCATTTACCTATCCTTATTTAGGTAGCCAACCAGCACTTAAAACTACTGTTAAACCGAGAAAAATTACTGTCAATGCCCAAGTAATTCGGTTTAAGGTGTTTTCTGCACTTTTGGTGCTGCTAAATAGCTGGGCTTGTCCGCCAATGGCTCCAATGCCATCACCTTTTGGGCTATGCAATAAAACCAAGATAATCAAACCAGTGGCGGAAAACGCCCAAATGCCTTGCACGATATTAGTAACTGTCATGGTGGAATCTCATTTATAACAAGTTTTAAAAAACAGGAGTCAGGAGTCAAGAGTCAGAAGTCAGAATTCTGAATTCAAAAGTTAGGAGTTCACTAAAAACTCCTAACTTAGCACTCAGCACTCAGCACTATTTTACAGCCCTACTTGCACGGGAGTGCGAGTGCGTTGCAGTTCATAATCTGCTGTTTTCAGCAGCGATCGCCCGGTCATTTCTGGTGGCTGAGGCAGCTGTAAAATCTCTAGAATTGTGGGGGCAATGTCGGATAGCTTGCCATCGCTTCGCAGTTCGACATTTGTACCATATCCAGGGATTTTGACTTTCTCGCCTTCTACCAAGATCAAGGGGACTGGGTTAGTGGTGTGGGCTGTCCAGGGATTACCCCCATGATCTAGCATATACTCAGCGTTACCGTGATCGGCAGTAATAATTGTTGTACCGCCTGCTTTGATAACGCTCTCTAACAAGCGTCCCAAACAGCGATCAACTGTCTCAACTGCTGTAATGGTAGCTTCGATTTGACCAGTATGCCCTACCATATCTGGGTTAGCATAGTTAATCACAACTAAGGAATACGTACCTTTTTGAACCGCAGCGATCGCAACATCTGTAACTGCTACTGCTGACATTGCTGGGGCGTGATCATAAGTCGCTACCATCGGGCTGCTTACCAGTTCCCGATCTTCTCCAGCAAAAGGTTCCTCTAGACCCCCATTAAAGAAATAGGTGACGTGGGCATATTTTTCTGTTTCGGCGGTGCGGAACTGATTTAGACTATGATTGGCTATGACTTCTCCCAGAATATTACTGAGATTCTGCGGCTCAAAGGCTACAGCCACGGGTAAGTCTGAATCATACTGTGTAAACGTGACAAAAGACAGTGGTGTAATTTGCTGTCTTTCAAAACCGTTAAACGTGGGACTGACCAAAGCTTGAGTCAGTTGTCTGGCGCGATCGGGGCGGAAGTTGAAAAATATCACCCCATCCCCTGGTTCTATTGCGCCGGGTGCAATTCGGATGGGGTTAATAAATTCATCTTTTACCCCTTCGGCGTAAGATGCTTGCAAGATTTCCACAGCGTTGCGATTATCAACCACACCATCTTGAGTCATCACGTCGTAGGCGCGTTTGACCCGATCCCAACGGTGATCACGATCCATCGCGTAGTAGCGACCGCTAAGGGTGACTATGCGCCCAATTCCTGTGCGGTCTATATAATTTTGGAGCATTGTGATTGCTCTTACACCGTCAGTTGGGGCGGTGTCACGACCATCGGTAATGGCGTGAATACAAACTTCTGGAATTCGCTGGTCTTTGGCTAAGTCAAGTAGTCCGAATAGATGGGTGATATGAGAATGTACCCCTCCCTCAGAACAAAGCCCGACTAGATGCAGCTTGCTATTCCGAGAGCGAACTTCCTGGCAGATTTTAACGAGTGCTGGGTTTAAGGCAATAGAACCGTCTTCGACCGCATCAGAGATGCGTACCAGTTCTTGCGGTACAACTCGCCCAGCACCAATGTTCAAATGACCTACTTCCGAGTTGCCCATTTGACCTTCTGGCAACCCTACGGCTTTTCCTGAGGTGCGGATGAGGGTATGCGGGTAAGCTGCCCATAAACTGTCCACAATGGGAGTTTTAGCAGCAACAATAGCGTTTCCTCGCTTCTCCTCGCAGTAGCCCCATCCGTCTAAAATGACTAGCACCACAGGAGCAACAGGTGCTTTGGTCATAGTAAAATTGCCCTTTACTTTTTGTAATACCCGAATGATACCATTGCTAATCCACGCCGCAAGTGAATTTTTGCTTATTAATTTATTTTATGAAAGACTTAACAGTTTTTTGAATGATTTTTTAAACTTTAGCAATTTTTCTGTAGTGTTGCCGATCGCTAATAACAAGTAATTACTTAGTAGTAGCATTTTAGCACTACTACTAAGTCTGTACTCGATCTCTTATTTCTTTTTACTGGAAGCTTTTGCAGCTTTTTTAGCAGCTTTTTCAGCAGCGATCGCAGCTAACTTTGCTTGTTCTTTTTCTTCGGCAATTTTCTGGAGATAGTAATGATAGTCTCCTAAATAAACGCGGAATTCACCATCACGGATTTCGACGATTTTATTAGCTACTTGAGAAATAAAGTAGCGATCGTGTGAAACTACAATTGCCGTACCGTCATAATTTTTGAGCGCTTCTTCCAGCATTTCTTTGGCTGGAATATCTAGATGGTTTGTCGGCTCATCTAAAATTAGTAAGTTCGCGGGACGTAAGAGCATTTTTGCCAACGCCAAACGAGCTTTTTCTCCTCCACTTAATGCTCCAACTGCCTTAAATACAGTATCACCAGTAAATAAGAAGCGTCCCAAAAGCGTTCGGACTTCTTGGTTATCCCAGTCTGGAACTTCATCATGGATAGTTTCCATGACAGTTTTCTTCAAGTCCAAGGCTTCAGCTTGATTTTGCTCAAAGTAACCAGGAATAACGTTGTGATCCCCTAATTGAACGGTACCTTCAGTGGGTGGTTCCATACCCATAATTACGCGCAGAAGGGTAGATTTTCCAGCACCGTTGGGGCCAAGAAAAGCAATGCGATCGCCTCTTTCAATAAGCAGATTTGCTGCTAAAAACAAGATTTTATCACCATAAAGATGAGTTAAATCTTTAATTTCCACTACTTCGCGTCCACTGCGGGGTGCAGGGGGAAAACGGAAGTGGAGAGTTCTCATACCACCAACGGGTGCTTCAATGCGCTCGATTTTGTCGAGTTGCTTTTCCCGGCTTTTCGCCTGGGTACTGCGGGTAGCACTAGCGCGAAATCTATCAACAAAGGTTTGCTGTTTCTCTAATTCTTTCTGCTGGCGTTCGTAAGCACTCAGTTGTGCTGATTGACTTTCGGCTTTTTGTTCCAAATATGCCGAGTAGTTACCAAGGTAGCTAGCAGAAACGCCACGTTCAGTTTCCACAATTTGGGTGCAGAGACGGTCAAGGAACTCCCGGTCATGGGAGACTATTACCATCGGCGTAATCAGCCCTCTGAGATAATTTTCCAACCACTCAATGGTTTCTAAATCTAGGTGGTTAGTCGGTTCATCCAGCAGCAACAAGTCGGGTTTTTGCAGCAGGATTTTACCTAAACTCATCCGCATTTGCCAACCACCACTGAAGGCACTGACGAGGCGATCGCCATCTTCTAGCCCAAACCCCATCTCTGGTAAAATTTTCCCGATGCGTGCATCTAAGTTGTAGCCATCCAAGGCTTCAAATTTGCGCTGCAACCGATCCAACTTGTCGATCAGTCGATCCAGTTCCTCTGGGTTAGCCGTTTCCATCTCTTGTGGTATGTGCGCCAGAGATAACTGTACTTCGTTGGCTTCTTGGAAGACAGTCCAAAATTCTTCTCTAACGGTGCGGCTGGGGTCTACTTCAAACTCTTGGTTAAGGTAGGCTATATGTAAGCTATTAGGACGGATAATTTCGCCTGCGGTGGGTTCAATTTCCCCAGAAATGATTTTCAGTTGGGTGGATTTTCCAGCACCATTGACACCGACTAAGCCAATGCGATCGCCTGGTTTAACTTCCCAGTTGATATCTTTGAGAACTTCGCCTGTGGGATAAATTTTACTTATATGTTCTAGTCGCAGCATTAAGTTTCTCTCAGGTAGGGAGTGGGTGGTTGAGGACGAAGTACTAACACCGCCTCTAATATTAACAAAAATTAACTATAAATTCGTCGTGAAAATGTCTGGAAGCCGCAAACCAAATTTGGCTTGAGCCACGGATAAAATTTACCACATCTATCTTAAGGCTGGCTTTGCGTTACTTGTCTGACTTCTTCGACACTGAAATCAAATGCCTCAGCCACTTGTTCCACTGTCACCCCAAATTTCAACAAGGTGGGTATTAATTTTAATTTGGCTATACGCTCCCCTATTTGGATGCCATCATGATAGAGTTTTGCGTTTTGAACTTGGTTTATAGTTAAACCTAATCCCTCCGCAACTTGCTCAATAGTTAACGCTAAATCTAATAGACGAGGTACTGATTGCCGTAAACCTTCCAAACGCCCTTCTTCAAATGCTTCTTGATAAACTTTTGTATCTTTGAAACTCATAGTTCCTATGTTGTAGTCCACCAATTCCTCTACTCCTTGATCAGAAGAATCCTACTGCGCGGCTTGTCTGACTTGTTCTACACTCAAATCTAGCGCCTGTGCTACTTGTTCTACAGTCAACCCGGCTGCCAACATTGCTGGTACTGCTCTGAGTTTACCTTGTTCAATGCCTTGAACCTTACCTTGTTCGATGCCTTGAACCTTACCTTGTTCAACACCCTCCTGAAAGGCTTCTTGATAAAATCTGGTTTGCTTTAACTCGCTTAATCCAAACATTTGCTCCATCTCCTCCCTACTCATTGTGGGAAACTTGTAAGCCAAGATAGTCTCTATAAATTGTAATAATTGCTGCTGTTTTGGTGGTGAGTTTATCTCGGACTTAGTTCTGTCTATCAACTCCCTTGCTTGTGCGATCGCTATATCGTCGGTTGCAATTACTAATTTAGCAGTTGCAATGCCAATTGGAAGCAATGCACCTTCACCTAATTCATCCAAATAAATGCGCCTGACGCGCCCACTTGTGAAAAACTCATGGTAATGTTTGATATTGCCTGTATCTACATTCCTGTTTGGGTATAAAACCACAGCACCCCAGTCATTTGATGGTTGATTCTGACGGAGGTATAAACATATTTCTGCAATTAGCCGTGAATAAATTTCCCCATCAGCTTGAAATTGTACTTCTACAAAGTAAATCGGGTTCTCGCTTCCTTGCGTCGGTAGAAACACACCATCTATTCTGAAGGCTGTTTGTTTGATTTCAACTGATGAAAATTGATAAAGGCTAGCTGATTCTGGAGGATTACCAATAAGTTCAAAGAAGATATCAGGGAATTCTTGAAACAGCCGATAAAAGATGATGTCTGTTTTCACAAGTTTATATCATTTGAAGATTTTGATTTGCTGTTTATGTGTTGCTTGATTCTTCACAACCATCTCGCACTTTCAGCAATTGCTCTTTTGCCATCCCTAATATACGTGATAGTGGCGCTAACAAACTATCATCAAATGCTTCTCCAGTATAAATATTATTCAGTTCAGTCGGAGATAATTTAAAGGTGTCACAGAATTTAGCAAACTCCTGATTACTCAAGTCAAGCTCTTTTTGTCTGTCTTTAAGTAAAACTGCGATCGCTCTAGTTCCATGCTTCGGGCGCTCACTAGTTTTTACATATTTTTCCATTAAATAATTGACTTTTCTGGTATCGCCACCGATTTTTTTAATTAAATCAGTACAAGCCATTTTTAGCGCTTTCTTTAAAACTTCTTCTTCATTTAAAGTTTTAATAATTTCATTAGCATATTCTGGTTTGAAAAAACCTACAAAATTACCTTGATGATAAACTGGTATATAAGGATTATTCGTTTCAAGTTGCCAATCTAAAGGCTCATTGCGTAGCGACATAGTTGCACCCTAAATATTTTAAGATTGCACCATTTTAAAACCATTTATTCTTTAACTGCCAGTAAAATACCCTAGCACTGGTGATTAGAAATCGCAGCTATACAGACAAAACCTACCTCCGTGGGTTTCAACTTGCTGGAGTCCACGCAGACGAACTTAGTTTGTGCAGCCGTTATGTATTTCTACCAGAACCTCTAACTCAGCCAAAATTAGCGATCGCCATGTGAATCAATGCGATTCTACTACTCACACGCCTAGTTTTGTGATTCGTATTCTTCAAAAATTATTACAGCAGCTTCTAGGTATCGATCTAATAGACGATGATCGTATATATTAGGTAATACTAATTCGACTGCCCTAGTGGTTTCCATTACTCCACCACGATCTTCTCCATCTTTAAAAGCTGCCATAGAACCCCATACTCGAGCTATTGCAGTTTGAATTTCTTCCCTTTCAGGCAAATACCATATTTCTCGACTAATTTCATTACACTGTAAAGGAGTTAAAAAATTTGGCTCTGACAAAGCTTGCTGAATATATTTATTAAGCTGGGAGAGTTTGTCCGATTCAATCTCGGATGAATATATTTGTATGCATTCTATTGCCCATTGGATTGCCAAACTATAGTGATATTTTTGTAATTTCAGTGCAATTGGATAAGCCCAAAGTATTTCTTTTTGCGCTATAGTTTGTTTTACATTTCCTATTAATTGTTTCATAGATGTAAGTATATCTAACTACCTTGGAGTAAAACTTATAAGTATATAATTTTTTCACCTCGTTCTACTTAAGGTATCTCCAAATAATAAATGAGCATTATAAAAAAGGTAGTAATTATCCTTCCCAGTCTTGACGAGTATCACACAGAAAATTGTCTGCGATCGCATCATCAAATAAATAAGGGCAATGTTCTGGAAAAGCTCGTAATGGTAAGTTAGTTTCTCGTAACGCCAAATCCACTCCCCCTTCAAAGCCATCTAACAAGGCTTCTTCTATTCGAGACTTTAAGCTAGGGTTCTGCCGCAGATGCCTATGAATGGCGCGGCGCTGTTCTCGAATTGTTAAAAACCAACTGCGACAACGTTGTTTGGGTTGATACTCCCACTTCAAGAGATGACCGAGTAATACGCTCAGATGACTCACGAGTTCCCGATACTCCTGTCTCCCCAAAGCTTGAATTTCCTCTTGCAGGTGTTGCCAGTCTAGTTCCATAACTAGCCTCTGCTCTAACGCTTTAGCCTGCTGCTGCGTCCAGCCATAGAAATCTTGGTCATACAAAAAAGGTTTGTCCATAGAGTTGAGAAACGAGAGCTATAGCGCTTCTAGGTTGAGTCCAATACAGACCTAACCCCCAGCCCCTTCCCTACAAGGGAAGGGGAGTAAAATTCAAAGCCTCTCTCCTTTTAGGAGAGAGGTTTGGAGAGAGGTCAGAGTGTATTGCATACAAACGAGAAACGTTATATTTTAATAATTTAAATTCAATCCTGAACAAATATTCAACTAGCCTTCGCCTCATCCCCAGATGCTTCAGCCACAGCCGCCAATCTCTCTGCCGCAGCTTGGACTATTTGAGCCACTTGAGCCAAAGGCATGTGCTGGATTTGTCTAAGAATCAGACTCAAATCTGAGGTTTCTGGAATTGGCTTGCCATCTATGCAGCTGATTAACTCTTCCATTGTGTAGCCTGCTTTCGATGCGATTCGAGCCAAATTTTCTGTATCTGGAACCTTCACACCTTTTTCCCACATCTGAACAGCAGTAGCAGATACCCCCAAAAGCTTACCAAATGCTCGCTGACTCATTGAACCGCGAGCTAGTTTAATGATTTCAATCAGTTTTTGTTTGCTTTCGATCTTCACTGCTTATATAGCTAGCCAACTTTATTTACAAGTCTACTTTCAATATTACAAGTTTACTTTTATATTGACAGCCTTGTGTTTTAGTACTAAACTATATCTCTGGTTGTAAATCGGCAACTACAGGCATCAAGCTAGTAGACTAACCTATCTATCTTTAACCAACCCAAAAAACTTAGTTTGCTACGGCGCTTGTGCTAGTAGCTAGACTTTGCTGCGAGAAATAATATCGAAGGTGCATCATGTTTCGCAAGCCACGCAAAATTAACCAATATCGCCGCAAAGGTAAAAACCTTATAGCCACTAATAAAATTAAACCAGAACAGTGGAACATTTCTGACGCAGAAACTAAAGAAGCTTTAAAAGTTAAAGGCTACGATGTTAAGCAAATCAAAAAAATCCACCTTCTGAAGCATCAAGTGTGTATTTCCTACTGGGATGCAAAAGGCAATATATGCAGCAGCTTTTTTAGCTACCGGATTTTTGCACGTTGGCAAGAAGAAGTGGAAAAGCTAATTTATACCTGTGAAACTCTGAAGGAATGGGCAAAGTTAAATTACCTTATGAAGTACGAATTTACCTACTATCATTATCCCAGTGAAATAGAAGATATACTCCACGCGATATTAGAAAACCACTTGTCTGTGTTAAAAACAACAGTACAACAAGTGGCTTTACATAATATTTAACAGCAAAAATTAGTTAGCGGCAGAAGTCGCTAACTCCGCCAGCCGTTCCTGTTGGTCTAGAGATATACAAGACTGGATAAGTGTCTCTAAATCACCATCTAAAACAGGGGTAAGAGAATAATTCTGACCTAACCGATGATCGGTAGCGCGGTTATCTTTATAATTATAGGTGCGAATTTTTTCCGATCGCGATCCAGTACCAACCTGCGATCGCCGCATGGAAGTAACAGCTGCTTGTTGTTCGCCTAACTTGATGTCATACAACTTCGCCCGCAGAATTTGCATCGCCCGTTCTTTGTTTTGCAACTGGCTGCGTTCTTCTGTACAGAAAATGCGTATTCCCGTCGGTTTGTGCATCAAGTCAACGGCTGTTTCCACCTTGTTGACGTTTTGTCCACCAGCACCACCAGAACGGGCTGTAGTCATTTCAATATCTTTCGGGTCAATGTGAATTTCCACATCATCCACCTCTGGCATAATCGCCACGGTAGCTGTGGAAGTATGAACCCGTCCTCCAGATTCAGTTGCCGGCACGCGCTGCACACGATGCACTCCAGCTTCAAACTTTAGCTGGCTGTAAACATCATTACCTTTAATTTCGAGAATGACCTCTTTCCAGCCACCCATTTCTCCACGAGATTCGCTCACTAGAGAAACTTTCCAACCTTGAGTCTGGGCATAGCGGGTGTACATCTGCATCAAATCGCCAGCCCAAATGCTTGCTTCATCGCCACCAGTACCAGCGCGAATTTCCAACATGATATTCTTTTCATCATTGGGGTCGCGTGGTAGCAGCAAGACTTTCAAGCGAGACTCTAAATGTTCGATTTTTTCTTCAAGTTCTTTTACTTCCAGTGATGCCATTTCTTGCAACTCTGGATCACTCGCAGATTCTTTATAAACCTCACGCGCTCCGATCAAGTCTTCTTGGGCTGTTTTCCAAATTTCATAAGTATCAACGACCTCTTCCAAAGAAGAACGAGACTTAGCAATTTCTTGATACTCATCAGGATTGCTAGCGGTATCGGGGTCGCCAAGACGACGTGTTAATTCATTAAAAGTTTGTTCAACGGATTTTAGTTTGTCCAGTAAGTATGATTCAGCCATGACGATTGCGATCGCTCCTTAAAAAAATAACAAATTGGCTCGAGCATATAAATGAAAATCGACCCAGCTGATGCAGGGCCGTCGTTAACAGCAGAGCCAACCCGCTACTTTTTGTTTTGATCGTCGCCAGATGTTTGAGTGCTGCTCATACCGTACTTGCGGAGGAAGCGCTCTACTCGACCTTCAGTGTCAATAATCTTCTGAGTGCCGGTGTAAAATGGGTGATTTCCAGACCAAACATCTACATGCAATTCTGGCTTGGTAGAGCCAATGGTCATAACAACTTGACCGTTGCAGTAAACTTTAGCATCTGGATACCACTTGGGGTGAATATCAGCTTTAGCCATTGTTCTTTTTGTGATGAATCTATATCAATTATAACTTTCAGGTTTCAATTAGAGCTAGGGAGTGGGGAGTGGGGAGTGGGGAGATGATGGAGTAGGGGGAGATGAGGAAGTGGGAGAAACCAATGCCCCATGTCCAATTCCCCATGCCCCATGCCCTAACGCTTAGAGTACTGAGGTGCTTTCCGAGCTTTATGTAAACCATATTTCTTCCGCTCTTTTGCTCTCGGATCGCGAGTCAAATAACCTTCGGTTTTCAAAGGTGGGCGGTTGTCTGGGTCTAGTTGGCACAAAGCACGAGCAACTCCCAAACGAACAGAATCAGCTTGTCCGGTCAAGCCGCCGCCTTCTGCTTTTACTAAAATGTCATATTCGTTTTCTAATCCCAGAGTTTCTAGAGGTGCTTTAATCACTCCCAGATAGTTGGGGTTGAATTGGAAATACAAGGTTCCATCTTTACCGTTCACAATCAGTTGACCGGTGCCTGGAACCAAGCGTACCCGTGCTACTGCGTTCTTACGACGACCAGTACCCCAGTATACGGCGCGACCGCTATTGGCGTCTGCTACTACCATTAATTTTCTTCTCCAGGAATTGTACTAACTTTTAGTTCTTTAGGTTTTTGAGCATCATGGGGATGCGTAGGTCCAGCGTAAACTTTCAGCTTTGTGAACAACTGCTTACCCAGGCTATTTTTAGGTAGCATCCCTTTAACAGCTTGTTCTAAAATCCGCTCTGGTATGCGGCCTTGCAGTTTAGCGAAAGTTTCAGTTTTCATCCCACCAGGACGACCAGAATGGCGACGGTAAAGCTTTTGAGTGCGCTTTTTGCCTGTGACTGCTACTTTTTCGGCATTGATGACGATTACGAAGTCACCTGTGTCTAGATGGGGTGTATATTCGGGTTTCTTTTTGCCTCTCAATACCTGGGCAATTTCGCTGGCGAGGCGACCAAGGCGTTTATCGGTGGCATCTACTATGTACCACTCACGCTCAAGGGTTGCTTGAGAAGGAAGGTATGTTTTACTCGTTGTCATTTGTCATTTGTCCTTTGTCATTTTTAATTTGTCATTAGTCAATTGTCATTTGTCCTTCGTCAGTTGTCCTTTGTTATTCACTAATGACCATTGTACAGACGCGATTAATCGCGTCTCTACTGACCAATGACTAATGACTCTTGACTAGTGACGAACTTTGGCAAGGTGTCGTACCAAATCTCTTTTGGAAAGGGAAAATCTGGATAACCGACTCGCAATAAGCACAAGCCTTGGGGCGGTGCGGCGTGTTTCACTTCTTCTCGACGTTGTTCTTTCCAGAGTTCGGTGAAGCTAGAAAGTGTACGTTGTTCAGAACCTACTTGTACCAGCATCCCTACCAACAGCCGTACCATGCCATACAAAAATCCATCTGCCTGTATTTCAATATGGATAAATGGCCCACTGCGACGACACTCTGCTGCTTGCACCTCTACCCAGGAATGCGATCGCTTTGAGCCTGCACGGTGAAAAGCAGCTAAGTGATGCTTTCCTAAAAGAGGTTTCAGGGCAGCTTGGATTAAAGATTCATCCAGGGGTGCATAATAATAATGCCAACTGAAGGCTCTTACAAACAAGTTAAGCCGATCTTCAGTATATATTGTGTAACGATACCGTCGATAAGCTGCACTAAAGCGAGCGTGCCAACGGTTATCTACACTAGCTGAAGCCCTGATTAATATATCTGGCGGCAGATAGCTATTTAGGATTGTTGCCCACTTGTGAGGCGGAATTAAACCTGTTGCTTCAAAATGGGCTACTTGAGCAGCAGCGTGAACTCCAGAATCGGTTCGCCCGGCACCGTGTAATGTTACATGGTAGCCAAGAATAGTAGCGATCGCAATTTCTATCTCTTCTTGGACTGTCCGCTGCTTTTTTTGCCGTTGCCAGCCGTGAAAATGAGTGCCCAGGTATTGGATTACCAAGGCTACTCGATGAGTTTGTGTAGGCTGGTGGCTTTCTAACATACAGATTTTGTCCTTTGTCTTTTGTCATTTGTCCTACCCTACGGGAAGCCGCCCAAGGGCGTCTATGTCACTTGTCCTTTGTTATTCACTAATGACCAATGACTAATGACTAATGACCAATGACTAAATGACTTAAACCAATTCAATTATTGCCATTTTTGCATTATCACCCCGACGCGGTACGGTATGCAGAATGCGGGTATAACCGCCCTGGCGATCGCCATATCGAGTAGGAGCTTGCTCAAATAGAGCGTGAACCAGTTGTTTGTCGAAGATATAGCCAAGAGCTTCACGGCGTGCTGCCAAGGAGCCATTTTTTGCTAGAGTAATCATTTTTTCCACTTCACTTCTTAGAACTTTTGCTCTAATTAAAGTGGTGGTGATCTTACCATGACGGATCAGCTCGGTGGCGAGCGATCGCAGTAAAGCACGGCGTTGATCGGCTGGTTTACTGAGTTTTTTGACGCGACAACGGTGACGCATAATTATGCACTATGAGTTATGAACGGTTTTTCTTAAGGGTGTTTAGAGCCTCTTTCCATTGGCAGGGTGATGCCCAAGCGTCGCTGCAAAGCTTCTACGACTTCTTCTGCTGACTTCTGACCAAAGTTCTTAATTTCTAAGAGGTCTTCTTGGGTATAATCCAACAAATCTGCCACAGAGTTAACTTGTGCCCGTTTGAGACAGTTATATGCCCGCACAGAAAGTTGCAACTCTTCGATGGGTATCTGGGCAGTTGGATCGTCTGGAATTTCCGAACCTGTGTCTGTTGGTTCTAGGGAGATGTCTTTCAACGGGTTGAATAAATCTACCAAGATCGCAGCGGCAGAAGATAGTGCCTCTTGAGGAGAAATACTGCCATTTGTCCAAACTTCCAACAGTAGTCGGTCTTTTGGAATCAAGCCTTCCCCACGAGATTCTTCAACACTGTAGTTGACTTTTCGCACTGGCATAAAGATTGAGTCGATTTGGAGAAAATCCAACGATGTGGCTTCCTCACGTCCTCGCTCTACGGTGCGATAGCCTTTGCCTTTCTCGATCCGAAATTCCATTTCCAGCTTTCCACCCTCAGCGATGGTGGCTACATACTGAGTTTGATCGATGACTTCCACTTCACTGGGCAAATCAAAATGTGCCGCAGTGATTGTTGCTGGACCGCTAACAAGTAATCTACCAATCTGGGGCTGCGAAGAATAGTTTTTCAGGATAACTTCCTTCATTCTCATGAGGATTTCCAGCACATCTTCCCGCACGCCCGGAACTGTAGCGAATTCATGTGAAACGCCTGCAATCCGCACTGCTGTAACTGCTGTACCTTCTAGGTTGGATAGTAAAACCCGCCGCAGTGCGTTGCCAACCGTTGTTCCTTGACCACGTTCTAGAGGTTCCAGAACAAATTTACTGTAATGGTTCCGACTTTCCTCAGTATTAGACTCTACACATTCAATCTGAAACTGCGCCACGGATGAGCCTCCCTTTTTCTAAGGTGCTGCTAGCAGACAAATCAATTGCCTCCCGAATTGACTTTATGTCCTGTAGGTCTAGGTTAATCAAACTACTGGTATAAAATTACAGTATAGTTTGACGCCCCTATTGAGCTTGCAGGCGCTAATAATATTTTGGGTTTCCGAAGTTTAACAGCTTTCCCAGCGGGTAATCTGAAGCGCTTTTGGTCTCCCAAGTTTTCAGCCTATGACAATTTGCACGTTAGACGCCCAAGCAGTCATTGCAAGTAACTTTACTTGCTTTGGTTGTAGCTTATCGTCCTCAATGCCCAAGCCTTGGTGTTTAAACTCGACGGCGCTTGGGTGGACGGCAACCATTGTGAGGAATGGGGGTAATATCCCGAATGAGTGTAATTTCCAGTCCTGCTCCTTGAAGTGCCCGGATAGCGGTTTCTCTACCTGCTCCTGGCCCACTGACCATTACCTCAATTTGGCGCATTCCTTGATCAATGGCTCTACGGGCTGCACTTTCAGCAGCGGTTTGCGCTGCAAAGGGAGTTCCCTTTTTTGCTCCCTTAAAACCGCTAGAACCAGCGCTAGCCCAGGAGATGACATCTCCATTTTGATCGGTAATGGTGACAATGCTATTGTTGAAAGTAGACTGGATGTAGGCCATCCCACTGGGTACATTCCGTTTCTGCTTCTTGCTCCCGGTTTTTTTAGTTGGTTGTCTCGCCATACTTGTTTAGTTGATTTAAGGTAAAACTTGCTCGGATTAGCAAACGTTGCAAAATTATTTCCCTGGAGCCTTCTTCTTCCCAGCCACTGTCTGCCTTCTGCCTCGACGGGTTCTGGCATTGGTGCGAGTTCTTTGTCCTCTGACTGGTAAGCCCATGCGATGACGACGCCCTCTGTAGGTACCAATGTCAACTAAGCGCTTGATGTTCAAAGACTCCAAGCGCCGCAAGTCGCCTTCAACTTGATAGTTGCTTTCTATTTCGCCTCGTAGGGCTGTCACATCAGCATCACTTAAGTCCTTAACGCGGGTGTCTGGGTTGACACCAGTAGTCGCTATAATTTCTTGAGCGCGTGATAACCCAATTCCGTAAATGTAAGTCAGACCAATCTCGACGCGCTTATCGCGTGGAAGGTCTACTCCGGCAATCCGTGCCACAATGAACTCTCCCTATTGTTTTCGCAATTGCTGTTGGTTAAAAAACGTGATTAATCGCGTCTTTTCGTTTTAATAATGATATGCGTGTTGCAACTCACTCTGTTGGTAAGAGCGTTATCCTTGACGTTGCTTGTGCTTGGGGTTTACGCAAATCACCATGACGCGACCACGACGTTTGATCACGTTACACTTTTCACAAATTTTCTTGACTGAGGCTCTAACTTTCATGCCTTTTATTTTTTGACTCCAAATATTAAATTATAGCATTTATAGGGAAATTAATCCACTTAAATGACTATTAAACAGTCAAAAAAATGGTTTTATGGTAAAATTCTCTACATATACTTACTTCTTTCGTAGTCGATAGGTAATTCTGCCTTTGGTCAAGTCGTAAGGAGTTAACTCTACCTTGACGCGATCGCCGGGCAAAATCTTGATATAATTGCGGCGAATCTTGCCGGAAATGTGAGCTAGCACGTTAAAGCCATTGTCCAAGTCAACGCGAAACATCGCATTGGGCAAGGACTCTGTAACCGTGCCTTCCATTTCAATCAAATCTTGCTTAGACAATTTGTTTTTTCCTCAACTCAACAATTTCGTGTTCAGTTGCAGTGCTTTATCTGCAAGAGAACACACTTTAAGAAATATATCAACAGTTTATTAATATATCTTAGCTAAAATTGATCTGCTTCTTCGTAGGGGGAGTGGGGAGTATTGAGTGGTGAATGCTCTACTCCCTCTTCTCAAGTTAGGAAGTTATTACCTGTTGAAGTTCACTAGTGACATCTTGTTGGGACTGATTGCCATTGACTGTTAAAAGTTTTTGGCGATCGTCATAATAATCAATTAAAGGTGCAGTTTCAGCGCGGTATACTTCTAAACGACGACGAATCACCTCTTCAGTATCATCTTTTCGTCCTCTAGCTAGCAAACGTGCTACTACAACATCATCTGGTGCATCTAGATTGACTACCCTTTCGCCACTCTGATGTATTTCTTCCAGTAACTTCTCCAGAAAAGCTGCTTGGGTAACTTTGCGGGGAAAACCATCAAGAATCCAACCATTTTTGGCATCTGGTTGGCTGAGGCGCTCCTGTACCAAGTCCTGCACTAGCTGGTCAGGTACTAACTCGCCGCTATTTACATAGTTTTGAGCCTTGATTCCCAAATGAGTTTGCTCTTTCATGGCTTGTCTTAATATTTCACCAGTAGAAATATGGGGAATATTCAAGTGTTCAGCCAAAGTTTGAGCTTGTGTTCCTTTACCAGCTCCAGGCGGCCCCAAGAAGATTAATCGCGTCACTATTATTTCACCATTCCTTCATAGCGCTGAGAGATAACGTAAGTTTGGACTTGTTTGGCTGTCTCAATTGCCACACCGACTAAAATTAACAAAGAGGTAGCACCTATTCCCTGAAAAGTTTTCACATTCAAAGCACTTTCCACGGCAGTGGGGATAATAGCAACCAAGCCCAAAAATATCGCACCCAAAAAAGTGAGTCGGTTAGAAACGCGTTCTATATACTCGCTAGTCGCCTTGCCAGGTCGAATGCCAGGAATACTAGAACCCATTTTCTTCAAATTTTGCGCTACATCTACTGGGTTGAGAATCAACGAAGAATAAAAGTAGCTGAAGAAAACAATGGAAATCATGTAGACCAGGGCATAAACCCAGGAGCTAGAACCGCCTGGACTCAGATAAGTGTTAACTATATTCGCCAAATCGGCATTTTTAGTAAAATTGGCGATCAGCAGTGGCAAACTGAGGATGGCAGCAGCAAAAATAATTGGCATCACGCCGCCTTGATTCAGCCTTAGGGGCAGATAGCTACGCTGCTCTGCCAAAACTCTCCGACCTACTTGACGACGAGCCGAAATAATTGGGATGCGGCGCATTCCTTCCTGCACAATCACAATACCAACAATTGTCGCTAGGAAAACTAAGATCAGCACGATCACACGGCCCACTGTTTCCCGACCACCAGCTTGCACCAAGTCGATGGTATCGCCTAAGGCTTTTGGTAATGACGCTACAATGTTGACAAAAATCAGCAATGATGCGCCATTACCAATGCCACGTTCTGTAATGAGTTCTGATGCCCACATTACAAACATAGAACCAGCAGTCAGAGCGATCGCAGTTTCAGCTACAAAGATGGGCCCTGGGTTTAAGGCAAATTGCTGGAGGAATAATGCCGAAAAAGCTGTGCTTTGAAGAATCGCCCAACCTACAGTTACATAGCGAGTAATTTGCGATATTTTTCGCCGACCTGCTTCGCCTTCATTTTTCTGTAAATTTTCTAAAGATGGAATTGCAGCAGTGAGCAATTGGATGATAATAGACGCATTAATGAAGGGCAAAATCCCTAAAGCAAAGACTCCTAAAGTGGAAAGTCCTCGCCCGGAAAATATATCCAATAAGCCGAATATGGAATTACTGCCCGATATGGCTTCAGCAAATCTCGGTCTATCAATCCCTGGTACGGGCAAGAAGATGCCCAGGCGAACCAAAATTAAAATACCCACGGTGACAAGCAACCTACCTCTGAGGCCAGCTGCTTGTGCCATCTGCATAAAAGTTTCTTGAGCCGTTGGGGCTTTATCTCGACTGATCATAGAGTGCTACCTTTATAGTGAACCAGGCGCTGATAGCGAGTTGGCTTTCATTTAAGTGCGCTGTTCCGGCTCACTCATAAAACTTCACAACTACCACCAGCTGCCTCAATTTTGCTACGAGCTGTACCTGTGAAAGCTGCCGCTTGTACCTTGAGCGGAGTGCTCAATTCTCCGTTACCTAAAATTTTCAATGGCCCCTTAACAGCAGTAAGGATACCTGCTGCCTTCAAGGAGGTCAAAGTTACTTCCGTATTAGCGGGAAGAGAGGCTAGCTTCTCTACATTAATCGTAGTGTAAATCTTCTGATTAACAATCGGAAAGCCCTTCAGCTTAGGTAAGCGGCGGTACAATGGCTGTTGACCACCTTCAAAACCTGGTCGAGTACCGCTCCCAGAACGAGACTTTTGACCTCGCATACCTAGACCAGCACTGGCACCCTGACCGGCAGAAATACCTCTGGCTACACGCTTCTTGCGTTTCTTTGAGCCTTTTTGCGGCTTAACATCATGGAGTCTCATAAGTTACCAAGTTGTCGTTTGTCGTTTGTCGTTTGTCATTTGTCATTTGTCATTTGTCATTTGTTCAGAATAAAGGACTACTGACTAAAGACAAATGACTAGTTAGATGTAGAGACTTTCAATAGGAATACCGCGATCTTCTGCGACTTCAGAAAGAGTCCGCAGTGTAGATAAGGCATTGACTGCGGCTCTAGCATTATTGAGCGGATTGTTAGAGCCAAGTTGCTTGGCCAAGACGTTACGAACTCCTGCCAATTCCAGCACAGTCCGTACAGCACCACCAGCAATTACCCCAGTACCAGGTGAGGCTGGGCGCATCATCACCTTTGCACCACCACCGACACCATCAATGGGATGGGGGATGGAGTTGGATTTGGTGATG
Source organism: Nostoc sp. UHCC 0251 (assembly GCF_034932245.1). Taxonomy (NCBI): domain Bacteria; kingdom Bacillati; phylum Cyanobacteriota; class Cyanophyceae; order Nostocales; family Nostocaceae; genus Nostoc; species Nostoc sp. UHCC 0251. The sequence goes on along the minus strand of NZ_JAYGHD010000289.1, from coordinate 17,945 downwards.
GGGATATCAATGAGGTGTTTTTTGCCGTCGGCTACGCCTTTTTTAACAGCGCCAATTACATCTGAGGCTTTACCTACTCCGACACCAACTTGACCGCGTTCGTTACCAACAACCACGATCGCTCGGAAGCTGAGTTTTTTACCACCTTTAACTACCTTACTCACGCGTCGGATTTGGATAACCCGTTCTTGCCAAGTGGTTTCTTCTTTTTTGGCGCGCTTTGTTCTACTTTTACGCTCTGTTGCCATAATTTAGTGCTCTTTTAATGTCAGTTGTCTTTTGTCCTTTGTCATTTGTCAGTTGTCTTTTGTCAGTTGTCCTTTGCAAATGACCAATGACCAATGACCAATGACTAATGACTAATGACTTTAGAAATCTAAACCAGCTTCGCGTGCTGCATCAGCTAATGCTTTGACACGACCATGATATAAGTTACCACCGCGATCAAAGACTACTTTGGTGATCCCTTTTTCTAGCGATCGCACTGCGATCAACTTCCCAACTTGCACCGATGCGTCGCGGTTTGCACATGACGCTAAACTAGATTTCAGTTCTGGTTCTACAGTCGATGCTGCCACAATGGTTTGATGTTGAGTATCATCAATTATCTGGGCGTAAATATGCTCATTAGAACGAAATACCGCTAAACGCGGACGTTCTGGGGAGCCAATAACTTTGCCACGAACGCGTCGATGACGACGGTTTTTTGATTCTCTACGAGTAAGTTTCATTTCTACTTCTTACCACCCTTACCAGTCTTACCAGCTTTCCGTCTGACCACTTCACCGGCATAGCGAATGCCTTTACCTTTGTAAGGTTCTGGTGGACGAACGGCGCGAATTTTTGCAGCTGTGTTACCTACGATTTCTTTGTCATAGCCGCTGACAATGACGTTGGTGGTACCTTCTACTGCAAACTGAATTCCATCTGGTGGTTCAATTTGCACTTGATGGCTGTAACCCATATTCAAAACTAGGTTGCGCCCTTGAAGCTGTGCCCTGTAGCCAACACCTTGAATTTCCAAACGGCGCTGAAATCCTTGAGAAACTCCCTCAACCATGTTGGCAACTAAAGTGCGGCTCAAGCCGTGCAGTTGCTTTGAGGTCCGAGTTTCATCCCGACGATTTACCTGTAATATGTCTCCCTCTTGAGAGAGTGAAACATTAGGTGTAAGAGTGCGAGAAAGTTCTCCTTTCGGGCCTTTCACCACAATATTCGTACCATTGATCGCCACTTGAACTTTGGCGGGAATAGTAATTGGACGTTTACCAATACGAGACATGACTTTTTGTCCTTTGTTATTTGTCCTTTGCCTTTTGTCCTTTGTATTTCACTAATGACAAATGACTAATGACCAATGACTACCAAACGTAACAAAGCACTTCGCCACCCAAGTTCTGACGCCGCGCTTCGCGGTCAGTCATAATCCCACTGGATGTAGAAATAATGGCAATGCCAATACCGCCTAGTACTCTTGGTAGTTCTTTTCTGTTGGAATAAACACGCAAGCCAGGCTTACTCACTCGCTTTAAGGCGGTGATTAGAGGCTGACGGTTTTTACCTTTGTATTTCAGGGAAATCACAAGATTGTGCTTTACCCCTTCTTCTGCTTCTTCGATTTCAGCAATAAAGCCTTCCTCCCGTAGCACTTTGGCAATGCTGCGGGTCATTTTTGTAGCTGGCACTTGTGTAGTTTGATGCCGCGCCAGGTTGGCATTGCGGATGCGCGTCAGCATATCTGCAATTGTGTCGTTAGCCGCCATCGTTCCCTCTATAGATGAACTTACTGATCGCGAAAGGGCATTCCTAATTCTTTAAGTAAGGCGCGGCCCTCTTCGTCGTTTTTTGCTGTGGTGATGATGGAAATATCCATCCCACGCACTTGATCAACGCTGTCGTATTCGACTTCTGGAAAAATTAGCTGTTCTCTTACACCCAGAGTATAGTTACCTCGTCCGTCAAAGCTTTTAGGGCTAACGCCGCGAAAATCTCTAATTCTGGGCAGTGATAGGCTAACCAGTCGGTCAAAAAAGGCATACATCCGTTCGGCTCTGAGCGTCACCATGATCCCCACAGGCATTCCTTGACGAATTTTAAAGCCAGCGATCGCCTTTTTCGCCCTGGTCACTACTGGTTTTTGACCTGTTACCAGCGCAATTTCGTTTATGGATGCTTCTAGCGACTTCGCATTTTGAGCTGCTTCACCCAAACCCCGGTTAATAGTAACCTTTACCAACTTCGGTACTTGATGAACGTTGGTATATTGAAACTGATTGATCAGTTTGGGGACGATTGTCTCTTGATATAAGCTTTTGAGTCTTGTTGTCGCCATAGTTTTTTGTCCTGATATCCCTGGGCTTGGTCAGGGAACTTTTATTGTCCTTTGTTATTTGTCCTTTGTCTTTTGTTATTTGTCTTTTTACTAATAACTAATGACTAATGACCAATGACTAATGACTATTTATCCAGAATTTCGCCAGTTTTTTTAAGTTTTCTGACTTTTTTTCCTTCTGAAGTAAAGGTATAACAAACACGACTGGCAACGTTTTGCTTGGTGGAATAAAGCATTACGTTGGAGCTATGAATCGGGAATTCTTGGGTGAGAATCCGCCCTGACTCCCCTTCTTGCTGGGGTTTCACGTGCTTGGTTTTAATGTTGACACCTTTGACAACAACTTTACTCAGTTGAGGAAGTGCCTGGATAATTTCACCAACTTTTCCTTTGTCTTTGCCAGCAATCACTTGTACAGTGTCGCCAGTTTTGACATGCATTTTGTGGAATACTTTGGGCGTACCCTGTTTGGTTGCCATTAAAGCACCTCCGGAGCCAGAGAAACGATTTTGGTAAAGTTTTTATCGCGCAGTTCCCGGGCAACTGGGCCAAAAACCCGTGTGCCTCTAGGGTTCCCGTCTTTGTTGATAATCACAGCAGCGTTATCATCAAAGCGAATACTCATGCCGCTGTCACGAGATACAGCTTTACGAGTGCGGACAATTACTGCTTCCACAACATCAGACTTTTTTACAGCCATGTTGGGTGTAGCATCTTTGACAACGGCGATAATTTTATCACCGATAAAACCATAACGGCGGTTGCCTCCACCTAAGATGCGGATGCACATTAGTTTACGGGCGCCGCTATTATCTGCGACATTTAGATAAGTCTGGGGTTGAATCACAATTATTCTCCCTTGTAATGTTGTTAGAAACTAACAACGATGAGGTTTAAGTAGGTTTGACGTTCAGGACTTCTGTGATTTTCCAGCGCTTAGTTTTGCTCAGGGGTCTAGTTTCCTGAATGCGAACGCGATCGCCTACTTTACACTTATTTTCTTCGTCGTGAACTTTATATCGTTGGGTGTTAACCACAATCTTGCCGTACTTGGGGTGAGGAGCGCGGTTTTCTATGGCGACTACCACAGTTTTTTGCATTTTATCGCTCACTACCAAGCCAACTCGTTCTTTAACTGCCATAATCTCCTACTTTTCTTCTTTAGCCGATTGACTTGCTGCCCGTTTGCGTTCTGTCTCTAGCGTCAGCAATTGGGCTAGGCGGTGTCGCATTTGTCGGAACTGGTGAGGCTTTTCTAGTTGTCTTGTAGCTTTTTGCAAGCGCAACTGAAATAGTTGTCTTTTAACAGCGACAATTTCATCAGAGAGCTTTTCGTCACTTAATTCTCTAGCTTCTGAAATTTTGGGAAGAGGCATAAGCTACTCCTGCTCCTGTGGTTGAGAGCGCACAATAAATTTAGTTTTTATGGGCAGTTTAAATGAAGCCAAACGCATAGCTTCACGGGCGATTTCTTCAGAAACCCCACCGATTTCAAACAAAATTCGTCCTGGCTTGACTACAGCTACCCAAAACTCTGGATTACCTTTACCGGAACCCATCCGGGTTTCAGCAGCACGCATGGTTACAGGTTTATCAGGGAAAATCCGAATCCAGATTTGTCCACCCCGACGAATATAACGGGTCATCGCCCGACGAGAAGCCTCGATTTGCCGGGAGGTAATCCAAGCGGGTTCTTGCGCTTGGAGTGCAAAATCACCGAAGTTGAGGGTGCTACCACGGCTGGCTAGTCCCTCCATCCGTCCGCGCTGTTGTTTGCGGAATTTAGTTCTTCTAGGGCTTAACATGATTGGCTACTGGGTACTGGGCATTGGGCATTGGGCATTGGGCATTGGGCATTGAGAATTGACAATGCCCCATGCGCCATGCCCCATTCCCATTTATCCTTCATTTGAGCGGTCTTCAAATTGCTGACGACGACGTTGTTGTTGACGACGACGGGGTTCACGATCGCGATCGCGAGGATCACGTTCGCGATCGCGGCTTGCTGGTGGTAAAGGTGTTTCTTCCTGTCCAGGAATAATTTCTCCCTTAAAGACCCATACTTTGATACCCAAAATGCCGTAAACAGTTTTTGCGGTGCAATAAGAGTAGTCAATGTCAGCCCGTAAGGTATGTAAAGGTACTCTACCTTCACGAGTCCACTCTGTCCGGGCAATTTCTGCACCGTTGAGGCGACCGCTAACTTGGATTTTAATACCTTGGACACCAGCGCGTTGGGCCCGCTGAATCGATTGCCGCACTACCCGCCGAAAGGAAACCCGACGTTCCAATTGTTGAGCAATGTATTCGGCAATTAGGTAGGCATCAGCATCAACTCGTTGGACTTCAACTACGTTAATGCGAATTTGGCGATTACTACCCAACAGTCCTTGGAGTCCGGTACGCAAGGATTCGATACCTTGTCCACCACGGCCCACTACTACGCCTGGTCTTGCTGTGCGTACTTCTAAGTCGATTTGGTCGGCTTTGCGCTCAATCCGTACCTCAGAAATCCCGGCGTTGTTTTGAGCAAGTCTACCCAGCTTTTGTTCTATGTATTGACGGAGTTTGTGATCTTCTTGTAAAAGTTCTGGATAGCGATCAGGAACAGCAAACCAACGGGATTGATGTTCATGTGTAATACCCAGGCGAAAACCAACTGGATGAATTTTCTGTCCCACGAATGCTTCCTCTAAAATTTCTTACTTTACGCAATTTATTCGTGTAAACGTGCTTATTTTTCTGGAGCGGCTGCAACAGCCACAGTAATATGACACGTCGGTTTGCGAATTTGGTAAGCTCGACCTTGCGCTCTTGGTTGGAACCGTTTCAGCGATGGCCCTTGATCGGCGTATGCCTGAGTAATCACTAGTTGAGTCCGATCTAACCCAGCGTTGTGTTCAGCATTGGCGGCAGCGCTTCTAAGAACCTTCAAGATGGGTTCAGTGGCGCGATAGGGCATGAATTCCAGGATGATTAACGCTTCTCGGTACGATCGCCCCCGGATTTGATCGAGTACCCGTCGCACTTTGTAGGCCGAGATGCGGATAAAACGAGCGATCGCTTTTACTTCAGTAGTATTAGTAGCCATAATTTTCTCCAATTTTGTCATTTGTCATTTGTCATTTGTCACTTGTCTTTAGCTAATGACTAATGACTAATAACTAATGACTACCTACCCGCTTTTTTGTCACTTTTTCCATGACCCCTGTAGGTACGTGTCGGGGCAAATTCACCCAACTTGTGTCCCACCATTTGTTCATTTACAAAAACTGGAACGTGTTGGCGTCCGTTGTGAACAGCTATGGTATGACCTACCATTAGGGGCAAAATTGTCGAAGCTCTTGACCAAGTTTTAATAACTTCTTTTCTGTTGTTGTCGTTGAGCTTTTCAATTTTCTTTAAGAGATGATCCGCAACGAAAGGACCTTTTTTTAGAGAACGACCCATAGTTCAATTTTGGATTTAGGATTTAGGATTTAGGATTTAGAATTTCGGATTTTGGATAATGTAGGTGCCTTTTCAAGTTTCACAAATTTTCAATGTTCACAAGTAGACCCCAATCTAAAATCCAAAATCTAAAATCTAAAATTCTATGATTCACGACCACCGCGACCGCGTTTGGAAGACTTACGGCGACGACGGATAATCAATTTGCTGCTAAGTTTCTTACGATTGCGTGTCTTCGCGCCCAATGTGGGTTTACCCCAAGGTGTAACAGGTCCCGATCTACCGATAGGTGCCCTACCTTCACCACCACCATGTGGGTGATCCACTGGGTTCATGACGCTACCTCTAACCTTAGGACGGCGACCTTTCCAGCGATTTCGCCCTGCTTTACCTGCACTCAGGTTTCTCGCATCGGTGTTGCCTACTTGCCCAATGGTGGCGTAGCATTCGCGCCGAATCAAGCGGACTTCTCCTGAAGGCAACTTGAGAGTGACATAATTACCTTCTTTTGCCACAACTTGAGCGCTAGCACCAGCAGCACGCACGATTTGACCACCTTTGCCAGGGGTCAGTTCTACGTTGTGAACACCAGTACCCAAGGGAATCTTCGACAGAGGTAAAGCATTACCATCTTCAAAGGGAGCTTCAGGCCCAGAAATAATTATTGTTCCAACTTTCAACCCGTTGGGATGGAGGATATACCGCTTTTCGCCATCTTGGTAATACACAAGGGCAATTCGGGCATTGCGGTTAGGATCGTATTCAATTGCTGCGACTTTGGCAGGAATATTGTGTTTATCCCTTTTAAAATCAATGATCCGGTAAAGTTGTTTGTGTCCGCCACCCCGGCGACGACTAGTAATCCGTCCAGTATTATTCCGACCTTTGGCGCGATGCTTCGAGGTCGTTAGGGATTTTTCTGGCTCAGTTTTTGTAATTTCCGCAAAGTCAGAAATTGTGACTTGGCGAGTGCTGGGGGTATAAGGGCGATAAGAACGAGTACCCATAATCTATTTTGGATTTTGGATTTTGGATTTTGGATTTACTTAATTTCGGATTTCGGATTTTGGATTTAATGAGTGTTTAACTAATTGCGACCATCTTTGGTAATTATTGAGTAAACTCCTCAATCTAAAATCTAAAATCTAAAATCTAAAACTCCTAGACTTCTGGGAATAGGACTTGTCTAATCTTGTCTTCATCCCCAGGTGCGACGGTAACAATGGCTCGCTTATATTGGGGCTTATAACCAATAAATTTACCAACGCGCCGCTTTTTACGCGGTGGTAGGGTGGTGTTGACTTTTACAACCTTGACCTGAAATAAGTCTTCTATTGCAGCCTTTATTTCTGGCTTAGATGCCTTTGGAATTACTTCAAAGGTGTACTTATTTTGTTCCATTAGGATGGTCGCTTTCTCGGTGACGATTGGGCGACGTACTAAGTCGGCAAGGTCACGGGGGTCAAAGCTAGGCACTGTAGACCTCCTGAATTTTTTCTAGGGCTGATGCCGTAACTACAATCTTGTCAGCGTGCAGTAAATCAAAAACATTTAGCTGGTCGGCTGCAATTAGTTTTAAATTTTCAATGTTGCGGGCTGACAAATAAATGTTATCTGTATCCGCAATCTCAGACAAAATTAACAGTGACTTGCTTTCTGGTACTACTCCCCAACGGGCAAGCGCTGCCACTAATTCTTTAGTTTTAGGACGAGATAGCTCGGTGCTAAATTCTTCTACTACTATTAAGTCTTCAATGCGGCTGACAAATGCTGTCCGCAGTGCTAAACGTCGCTCTTTGCGGTTCAACTTCAGGTTGAAGTCTCTGGGCTTTGGCCCAAAGATCACACCACCACCACGCCATAACGGTGAACGAATAGACCCTGCACGAGCGCGACCAGTACCTTTTTGTCTCCAAGGTTTACGGCCACCGCCTCTGACTTCTGAACGAGTTTTTGTACTGGCATTTCCTTGACGAGCATTAGTCAATTGCCGTACTAAGGCGCGATGCACAATATGAGACGCTGTTTCTTCCTTGGCAACGCGCAACTCGAAGGTCGTCTCGCCGACCTGTTCTCCTTGCCAATTTTTAACTACGCTTTCAACCATCTTTGTTATTTGTCCTTTGTCATTGGTCATTTGTCATTTGTCTTTATGCCATTTGTCTTTAGCCAATGACTAATGACTAATGACGTTTGACTAATGACTTTTGACTATCCCACTACTTTTGCAGGCAAAATACTTACTAGAGCGCCCGGTTTACCAGGAATTGCTCCCTTAATTAGCAATAAGTTGCGTTCTGCATCAACTCGCACTATGGTCAATTTGCGGATTGTAATACGTTTACCACCTAAACGACCTGCCATCCGCTTACCTGGATAGACACGACCTGGTGTTGTACCAGCACCAATAGAACCCGGCGCTCTGTGGTTTTTGGAACCGTGTGACATGGGCCCACGACCAAAGTTGTTGCGCTTCTGGTTACCCGCGAAGCCGCGACCGATGCTTGTGCCGACTACATCGACAATTTGACCTTCACTAAAAATATCTGCTTTAATCTGTTGACCTAAAGCATAATCACCAGAACTCTCGGTGTGATATTCATTTAGGTGACGCAATGCTGGGGCAGATGATTTAGCCAAATGACCCAATAGTGGTCTGTTCAGTGCCTTTGGTTTAACTTCGCCAAAACCAACTTGAATGGCAAAGTAACCGTCGGTTTGTTTCGTTTTAACTTGTGTAACGGTGCATGGCCCTGCTTGAATGACAGTTACAGGAATAGCTACTCCTGCTTCGTCAAATATTTGGGTCATGCCCAGCTTGGTGCCGAGAATACCTACAGACACAGTAACTGGTTCTCCTTTCTACTTGCTGACCTTGGAATTGGACTCTAGAGGACACGCTTTGTACGCATCAGTTTAGGCTGGGTTAGCCTGCGAAATTTGAAATGGTTTAAATAAACCGCTTCAAATGCTTTCGGACACAACAAACCGTGTCCGTACTGCTTGGTGAATCTGTTTAGCTTCACTCACTAGATCACCAGAACAGCCACAAGTACCCTCCCATTGGGAAGGAGTAACTTCTGGAATCAATGCAAGGCGCTACAGCTTTAAGCTGTGTGCAGCAATGCTTTCGTCCAAGCAATTGCTCTGGCACTTTCTGGAGGCAGCGCTGTCGGCGGGGTTTTCCGATTTTTAGACGCCCATAAGACGCCTTCCCGGAGATTGGCTACTGCCGTGTTGCAGTTGGACTTAAGCGATTTTTACCGCCCAGTATCCGTTAACTGAGACTGACGTAATGCCATTAAACCAACATTGCTGCTCAGTTTTTACTTCCTTAAACACCTTAAACTATTGTTTAAGATTTTGCCTGCTTTTTCAGAGGCACAGGAGTAAGTGTACCCTGGAGCTTTGGATTGGCTTTGATTCTTCGTCCATAAGCTCCAATGTTGACCTGAAAGCTTTCTTAGTTTACCAGTCTATGATCAATCTGAGTTAAATTATCCAATTTGGATTAAGTTATTAGCTTTGACGCTAACACTACCTCAGAATGACAGTAAGAATGCAGCCTAATTTGCGTGTTTGGTCACAATCTAATAATATAAATTATTTATTTATGTTTGTCTAGTAATTTATAGAGTTATTTTTGGGGAGTGGGGAGTGGGGAGTAGGGAGCAGGGGAGGCAGGGGAGGCAGGGGGAGCAGAGGAGGACAAGGAGAATAAATAACCCATGCCCAATGCCCAATGCCCAATGCCCAAAGAAAATGCCCAAAGAAAATGCTTTTAATCTATCGGTTCAGGGTAAATAATAGAGATATCTAAGTGGGATAAGACGAAAATCTATGGCACTAATTACCACTGGCAATGGTTTAATCCGCGATTTGGAAAAATTTGGCGCTCTTGGAGTGTATGTACCTCTGGAAGGGGGTTATGAAGGGCGATATCAGCGCCGACTACGCGCAGCTGGTTATACCACCCTCCACATTACCGCCAGAGGACTGGGCGACGTAGCTGCGTATCTCACAAGAATTCATGGAGTCAGACCTCCTCATCTTGGTAAAAAAAGCACTGGTAGCGGTGCCGCAGTCGGTCATGTGTACTATTTACCACCAATTCTCAATTCTCATCTAGAACAGCTACCACCAAAGTCAAAGGGGCTGGTTTTGTGGATTATTGAAGGGCATATTCTTTCCAATGAGGAACTTGAGTATTTAACGAATTTGCCTCAGCTAGAACCACGAGTGAGAGTAGTGATTGAGAGAGGTGGCGATCGCGCCTTCCGTTGGACTTCTCTAGAAAAAACTCTGTTAGCTAGTTAGTCCTTTGTCATTAGTCATTAGTCATTTGCTCATGACTAATGACTCAATTCAATCAGCATTTCAATAATGCTGAATCGAAAACCACAAGATGCAAAAGTTAAAGCATAGATTGTAATAAAGGCTTTAACCAATTACGAATTACGTTAGCGCAGCGGTAGCGACGCAGGAGCGTCATTACGAATTATTTTAATCCTGTTGGTGAGCGAATTTATAACCACCCCACAAAGAAAGAGCGATCGCTATCACTAGCAAAATCGGTATGCTGTACCAAGGAAACTGGGATAAGGGTAAATGGGCAGCTGCACGCAGTCCGATGCTGGCGTAGGTGAGTGGTAACAGGTAAACTACGACTTTGAGGGCAGCTGGTAATGTAACAGGGTCAAAAAAGGTTGCCCCTAAGAAAGACATGGGGATAATTATAAAATTGTTGTAGAGTCCAACTGATTCGAGCGATCGCACACTCAACCCCACAATCACCCCTAACCCAGCAAATACGGAACAATTCAGCACTACCAACAGTAAAAATAGTGGATTGAGAAAATTCCAGTTTCCAGTCAACAGCACTGCTACCAAAATCACCGAACCAGATGTCATCAATCCCCGCACTACTCCTGCCAGCATTTTTCCGATATGCAACGCTAAGGGATGTATAGGAGTTAACAATAATTCCTCGAAGGTTTTGGTAAATAGTCTGTCTCCACAAATGGAAAATGTCGTTCCACCAAAGCTAATCGTCATCGACGATAGCGCCACCATCCCCGGTAATATAAATTCTAAATAGTTGTTATAGTTACCACTAATCCCCGAGCCTGGTTTGATGGAACTACCTAAACCCAAGCCAAAAGCTAAAATATATATCAGTGGGGATATTAACCCTGATGCAGCAACTTGTACGATTCTGACACGTAAATCTAACCAATCTCCCCAAAAAATAGTCAGACTATCAGCTAGAAGGAGTTTAAGTTGCGAAGTTTTGAACTTCTTGCTTGAGAATAACGCTCTTTGAGATGCCACTTGCTTCTAATTAGTTATTAAAACTTTCTTAAATTTTAAGTTACATTGTTTAACATATCAATTACTAGGGGTAACCAAAATTTCTTCTAATAAGAATACGAGAAATTCGGTTAGGAAATTTATAATCACAGGTTTCCTCCGCTCATAATTTCCGCAAACTTAGAAATAAAAAGCTAGATAATTCAAGTATTCTGACTGCATCATTTGTGCAAATTGAATCAAGACTATCTGATAGATATAAAAAATATGCTATAATTGGTTAATAAAATATAGAAGTTTAAAGACAGTTACTCTGTAATTTTTATGTGAAGCAGCAAAATAGTAATAACAATTCCTTAATCGGCAAATAAATAAAAATACTCACCAATTATTCAAGATGGAAACAATAACCGACAAGGTTGAAATTCTGTCGAAATATCTAGATAACTTACTATTTTTATCATTTAAGAAGAATACTGCCCAAAAACTTGCAGACAATTACAATCAAGAATAGGCATACTGAAAATAGGGAGAAAACTTTAGACCACTCCCTTCCAAATCGGCGTGAAGGTGATTAAGCAACAATGAGACGTAAACCTACTGGTAGATCGGCTACTACTTCTAAACCCTCTATTTTCCAATCCCCAATGTTTAACCTCTTCACCATCGCAATTATGGGAGGGGTGTTGATTTTGGGAATTGGGATTGGCATTGCTTTTAGTTCTACAACCACGTTGGCTCCATCAAATGTGGCTTCCCGCGAATTCATTGACACCAAAGCACCAAACCCTGAAATTTGTGTGCAGTACGGAGCCAGCGCGATGGTGATGGACGCTAGACTGTTCGTCACTCTCAACCCCTTCAATGTCTATGTTGCCCAGCCTAGTATGCGTCCTGGATGTGTGATCCGACAAAATAACTGGGCGCTTTTAGAGCAACGTAAGCTGGTGACTAATGATCAGGTAAGAGATTGTAAAAATCGCCTGAACACCTTTGGCTTTACAGGTAACTTAGATAGTGACAAACCTGATATTAGGTGTATATATCAGAATGAAGCTGCTCAAAACTTCTTTACGGCTCAACCAGGAGCAGTTGGAACACCTCAGGAAACTGACAGATTTTAGAATTGGGAATTGGGAATTGGGAATTGGGCATTGGGCATTGGTTCTTCTTTCTCCCCTGCTTCCCCTGCTTCCCCTGCTCCCCCTGCCTCCCCTGCCTCCCCTGCTCCCTCATCCCCTTCTCTCCCCTACTCCCTACTCCCCACTCCCCACTATCTATTTTTAGGCAGGGGTTGACCAAACTCTATCACCTGGGGATTTGGAACATTTGGGATTGTTGGAACTGGAAATTCCGACATACCGAAAGGAGGAATGCTATTCAAGTTACCGGGTTGATTTGGGAAAGACGGAGGGGGAAGAATCAAACTAGGTTCTTGAGAGGGTGTATTGGGAGTTAGGGGAGGAACAGTGACAAAAGGCTGCCCTGAGTTAGTAGTAATTGTTGAAGGCAGTTCATTGGATGGAGGCGGAACTGTGAGTAAGGGCGCTTGTAGATTAGTAGTAGTTACGGGTACGTTACTAGGCGGCTTTGGGGGTGTTTGAGATGGTTTTTTGGGTGAAGGTGGGGAGCTTCCTGGTTTCACGGCAGTAGTTTTACCAGAAATAAACGGACGTAATACCCAGCGAGTGGAGTTTTTTCGGGAAACGGGTTGCAGTTGTATCTGTTTAGGATTAAAAACAGTCCCTGGTGCCAAATCTAGGACAATGCGTGTGTCATGCTCATTCAGTTGAGAAACACGAATGCTTTTGATTGCTCCAGAATAATTTTGTTGCGTAGTAACTTTGCCCAACTGAGTATTCGGTAAATCTACAACAACACGAGAGGGTTGGGCTAAGTAAAAATAACGAGGGGTTGTGCCTGCTGATAGGGTGATTTCAAGTTGCTGTGTCTTGGGAGAAAAACGCCAATTATCTAGCTTTGCCATTGGTGTAGCAGCAGTAGTGCAAGTTTCGAGGGCGATCGCTGCACAAAAGCCTAATACACTTGTGCTATATAGCTGCTTACTCCATTGGCAAAATTGCCTAGTCTTTAATCCCTGATTCATTCTTTTTATCTGCTCCATAAAACCCATACAATGCGCTCACATTGCTGTTTACTTCGCGCTTTAAATCCCTATCCCTAGTTTCCAGTCCCCACTCTCCAGTTCAATGGCTGTTCAACTTCTGAGATTTTTCCTGAGCTTTTTGGGGCACAGCGGTAAATTTTAGAGTTTGTGGAATGCCATTTACGGTTAATTGACCTGTCATATTACCTTTATCTACAAGTTGCATTTGAATTGCGACTGAGTTTAGAGGATCATTTTGGGGGCGAGGAATATTACAAAGGATTGATCTACCAACTTTCCCGGATAAATTTAACTGTTGATTTCTGAAGATACCTGCCAGAGAGTGCTTTTTGTCAGTATCGGGGTTAGCGTTTGCCGGTAATACAGAGGCATTTAAGTAAATACCCGACTGCTCAATATTTAACGTCAGAGTATCCGATTTTTCACAGTTCGGCAAATTCTCTGACAGGGTTAGACGATAACGACCGTTAACTGGAGAAGGAGCCTTGAGATTGTTTTCCCCATAAACACTGACAGTTTTAAACAACACTAGCACTGAACTTATTGCTACTCCGTAAAAAGTTAAAGATTTGAGGTTGAAATGATTCATAATCTCAACTCCTTAATGTTGGCTCTTGACTACTAACCTCAGGAATCATAGAGGCAAGGTGAGCGGTGACTTGGCTGTATCGGCGCGTAATCAGCAGGGAGGAACGACATTGGATGGCTAGTTGATCTGTATATCTTCCCAAGGTTTGGCGCTCGATACCCCAAGCGCGGCTAGTACCAGCAATAGTTAGGTCAACACCTTCTGAGGCTTGAATTACGGCTTGGATTGGTTCTGGGGCTTCGATAATTTTGATTTCAATGCGATCGCGTACACTGGTGGGCAATTGCTCCATCATCGTGTGTAGTTCGTAATTCAATTCTTCCCTGGCATGATTTGCTACTATCTGTAATATCTGCAACACAGAAGTCTCACGATTGATTAGCAGTCTCAGAGCTAGTATTAGTGCTAAATCATCATGGATATTGGCAGAATAAGGTACCAATAAACTTTCTAATCGCTCTTTACCTTTATCTACAAACACTGCTACATCTACTGGGGCAGTGGTAAGCATTTGTCCGACTCGTCCACCTAAACGATTACTACTAAAAGCTGGGCGATGCCAACCGACGAGAATTAAATCAGCTTGTTCTGATGTGGCAATCTGTGCTGTTTCGCGGGCAACATTGCTGGATATGCGAACTATCGGATGCACACAAGAACGAGTTTCTGGCGGTTCGAGAGTATTAATCAACTCTTGTAGCTGCTGGCGGCGTTGGGCGATTAATCGATCTGCTTCAACTGGGGTACTTTCAAAGGCATAGTCTTCTTCAAATTCAATCAGGCTAAGAGGGTTAACAATGGCAGGATATCGGTAATTGAGAGCGATACCTACGGCAGGCTGCGCCAACGCTACTGCCAACTGTACTAAACCTTTTTGGGTACTTGGATTAGCAACTGGCACCAAAATTCGGAAAGGATGGGGGTAAGTTTCACCTCCAGCAGAGGTGTCTATATCTGTTTCTGCTTTCAATTCCGGTTCGATGACATCTAATCTGATCAGCTTTTTCGGATATGTCCATTCCAGCAGTGGCGAGGTCATGAATGTAGTTACCAATGCCATAATTACTAGCATGGTAAATATTAAAGGGGAAATTACCCCTAGCTCTAGACCAATGTTTAATACTATCAGTTCGGTTAAACCGCGAGTATTCATTAACCAACCGAGTGCCGAGGCTTCCCGTTTACTAATGCCACTGACACGGGCCGCTACATAAGTGCCAACATATTTGCCTGCGATCGCCACTCCTAAAACCAACGCACACAAAAGCCACAATTCTGGACGGTTGAGCAAGCCAATCTGCGTCCGTAAGCCACTGTAGGCAAAAAATATTGGCAGCAAGAAGATCAGGACAAAATCTTCGGTTTTTATTGCCAATTCCCGCACTAAATCTTCATTTTTGGGCATGGCTGCTCCCAGTAAAAATGCCCCAAAAATTAAGTGAATACCAATTAGTTCGGTAATTAGTGCTGACGCAACCACGCCCATATAAATCCCAGCTAGCAGCAATTGGCTGAGGCGTCCCGCACGCAGGTAATGTTTGGCAAGGCGTTGCAGGAACCAACGTCCCGCCGTTAACATCAAGCCGATGTAAACTATGCTGGCGATAATTGTGGGTATCGCACCAGCAAAGTCACCAGTTCGAGCAACTGCGATCGCTACTGCTAATAGACACCAAGCTGTCACATCATCCACTGCTGCACAAGTTAACGCCAACGTTCCTAAACGCGTTCCTTGTAAATTGTTTTCAGTAATGATTCGCGCCAACACCGGAAAGGCAGTAATCGACATCGCCGCCCCCAAAAACAAAGCGAAAGCGGTGAAAGATACACTTGCATTGGAAACTAGGGGATAAAGGATTACCGCTAGCAATGTTCCTAAAGAAAACGGCACCAAAATGCTCACGTGAGAAGTTAAAATAGCTACTTCTAACTGACTATTAAGATATTTTGGATTTAGTTCTAGCCCAATCAGAAACATGAAAAATATTAGTCCCACCTGAGACAAAACATTTAGAAAAGGAATAGTTTCTGGTGGAAACAAGGTAACTGCTACATCGGGAGCAACTAAACCAAATAAAGATGGGCCCAGCATAATCCCGGCAACAATCTCACCAATTACCAGCGGTTGCTTAATGGAACGGAATCCTAGTCCTACTAGCCGTGAAAGTCCAATAACAATCAGCACTTCAACCAGAACGAGAATAACTATATGCATGGTTTCCTCAAAATTAACTATCTGGTTTCTCTAAGATAATTCTTCCAAATACTGAAAAATGTCAAGTTTGTTAGATAGACCCAAGGCTAATTTGTGTTTTATTGTCATGTCAATTGCTGTTACGATAACTTTGCATCTGGGAAACATGAATTCTGATGATTTTAGGATCTACATCTAGAATATGTTCTCAATTACCGATATCAAAAAATTAGATCATAGGCAGTCAGCTTGTAGTATTGCTCAAATGTAATTACAAACCGATTAGCAGTTATAGCCAAAGATAAAGCAGATAGGTTTACCAATCCTTAGGTAATTATTTTTAAATTTAAATTTGTTTAAGCGGAATATTTCTTATAGCTTGTACCTTGCAATAAAAAGGCAATCAGTGGTGATGCCATGAGTGTAGTAATGACTGCCATAATAACCATGATAGTGAATAAAGTTGGGGTAATTATACCTTGCTCAAGACCAATATTCAGGATGATTAGCTCCATCAAACCACGAGCATTCATCAGAGCACCGATAGTTGCAGATTCCCGCCAATTTTCCCCTGCCAATTTTGCAGCCAACATACAAGCAACACCTTTGCCAAGAATTGCGATCGCAATTATTAACAGCGTAATTCCCCACAAAGTAGGTGTGTTTACCAGTCCAATTTGAGTGTTCAGTCCAGAGAAGACAAAAAATATCGGTAACAAAAATGAAGTAGTTAAAAACTCCGTATATTGGCGAATTTGTTGGGCAAATTCTCCCCGTGGTGTAACTGCTCCCAGCACAAAAGCACCAAAGATTGCATAGATGCCTGTGACATCGGTAAACCATGCACAAAACATCAAAATTATCAACATCAAAGTCAGGGTTTGTTTGTTCACACCTGCATCACGTTTTGTCATGCGTGTGAACGCTCTTAGTAGAGGTTGACCGAGAAAAATTGCAAATAGCACATAGCAAATGCCACCACCAATTGCTAATATGGCGATGCTAAGAGAATTTTTCACGCTAGCAAGTACGATCGCTAGCAAACACCAAGCAACTGCATCATCTACCGATGCTGCACCTAAAGCCAAAGTACCAAAGCGGGTTTGTGCAAGACCGCGTTCGTAAAGAATGCGAGCTAACATCGGAAAGGCCGTAATTGTCATGGATGCGCCTAGATACAAAGCCGCTGACCAAGACGTTACTTTTGGTTGAAAGAAATCGCCATTGTGATAAAACCAAAAAGATGCGATCGCTCCTAAAATAAAGGGAGTAATAATCCCGGCAGCAGATAGCAAACTTGCACTTTTAATATGATGTTTTAAGAGTTTAGTGTTAAACTCTAAACCAATCAAAAACATATAAATTGCTAACCCAATCTGGCTAATAGCATATAAAATAGACATCGATGGATTGGGTATCTTGAGTCCTACAGCAGTGATGATGGGAAGCTTAGGAAACAGCCATTGCTGAAAGTCCGGTGCAATCAATCCTAAAAGTGATGGCCCTAGCATTACACCTGCAATCATTTCGCAAACAACATCGGTTTGACCAAGATAGCGGCGTCCTAAAATCGTGACGATGCGACATGTGGCTAGAATAACTGTGAGTTGCAGAAATAGCTGAATAACTAGATCAAAATTTGACATTGCACTTCCTTAATTTGCATCTCTGCATTCAATAATCTCTCCTGGCTTTATAGCTTGCTCTACTTTTCTCATATGGCTACATCAGCACAAGTACCAATTTTGGAAACATAGGCTAGCTGTTTTTAATTTGATGAGATAGGGTAGTTGTAGTAACTACCCTATTGTTCGTAAAAGCTCATACAACTGTACGTCAATACAACATATTGCATCGAAACTGAAACCGCCATATATGAGTTAATTTGTAACTGCCTAGCTAGTAGTAATAGAGGAAAGAAAAACAGAGACATCACCTTCTA